>JAZLAP010000001.1:0-6080 GCA_045613265.1 Eubacteriales bacterium
CCCCGTAGAACGAAAACGGTTGGCTGGCGCACTCGTGTATTTGGGTGAAAATCACGCTTCCGATTATGAACTCAAATACAACGAAGAAAACCGAGCCGGTCTCAAGGTTTCGCTCGATTGTCACGGACTCGTGGAAAACGCCATTGCAAAATCAGTTCCGAACGGATTGCGCTTCAGAGTCTTGAACGACGCGCTTACCTTAATGAAAAATCTGCCTTATCGGGTCAAAAGGGATTTGGAAGATTCCATTGCGTTGAATGGGCTGGCATCCTTTGGACAGCTTGAGAAAATGCTTGTCGAGCTACACCGAGGGCTGTTACGACCAAATACTATTGCCCTCTGACGCTTCAGGTTCACGGAAGAGATTCATGGGGTGATATTGACAATGAGGGCTACGCGGAGGACGGAGAATTCGCGGCACGGCATGAAGACGTGATCCGAAGTGCTCTGCAGGCGTATACGGCTTACGACGAAGTCAATATGGCAGAATATTTTCACGGCGACAACAGAGTCAAGGAGAAAATCATTTCCGCCGATTGGGATTTCGAGCGCAAAGGCGATGCGCTTTACGGCTGTATCACGGTTCGCACGGCAGGACCTCTTTCAAGCGAAGAGGAAGAATCTCTCAAGGATTGGATCACGGGACAGAACTCGGACGGTCTCGGCGAAGGCTTCGAACAGCAAGAGATCTATTTTGAAAACGGTCGGTACGGACAATTTATGTACGTCAGCTTCTGGAATTTCGATGATGATTATTTCGTCGATAACGAAACCGAATTTGAGGAACGCCTCGAAAACCAAAGCATGGAAATGGGAGGTATGTGATGGCACTGCTGTTCTCCCACGTTCGGGTATCCGCGCCCGATGGAAGCGAAGCGGAATTTCTCGTGAAAGGTATTCCGAGAGATTACGATGACCTCGAAAACTACACAGCGTTCGAAGAATTTTTGGGAGAGCTTGATGGAGAAACTGAAATCAGCGTTCGCGCCGGTAACGCCCGTTTTATGTGCATAGACGATATGCCTCTTGATGAAAACGGAGATGTTTTGCCGATCAAGATGACCAAGGAATGGAAGATGGATTTCAAAGACAATGCGGGATGCTTCTGATTCGATGAGGCTGTCATCAAAATCATAGAATTTGTGGTAAATACGGAAAATATCACCATGTATGTATAAGCGAAACTGCCGAAGCAATGAAAACGGAGAAGATTGCAACGAAAGGCAATTATATCTAAAAAACATCATGGAAAATGGTGATTATTTATGGATGATGTTTATAAAAAACGGTTTATATTTTTATTGAATTTTTATGAAATCAAATCAATTGAGAAAAAATATTAAAAAACCACTTGATTTTTATTTTATAATTGTATATAATGGACAAACCGACTGTTTTGAAAATCGACGCATATTTGAATTTTAGTTTTTGGACTCCGTACTTTAGGCTTTTAGACTTTTTTGGCTTTAGACTTTGGACTTTGGATCTTGGACTTTTAACAAGCGATATACGTTTGGATGTTTCGTTTTTCAAAAACGGGCGTTCAAACGTATTTTTTTGTTTGAAATCTTCAGAAAAAGGTGGTTATTACAGTGAATTCAAAAACGTTTTTCTATATACTGAAGCGATTGATTCTCTCACTCGTCACGGTATGGGTTATTATCACGATTACGTTTTTTGTAACCCGTCTTGTACCCGGCGGACCTTTTCAGAGCGAAAAGGCAATTACGCCTGAGGCGCAGGCGGCGCTGGAAGCGAAATACGGCTTGGACAAGCCGGTTTTCCAGCAGTATTTGACGTATCTCAAGGATATTGTTACGAAATTTGATTTCGGTCCTTCTCTCAAGCAGAGAGGACGTGACGTTATCGATATCATCGGCGATGGTCTCGGTGTGAGCGCCGTTCTTGGTCTCACGGCGGCTTCCATTGCAATCGTATGCGGCGTCGTTCTCGGTTCGGTTGCGGCACTCCGCAGAAACAAATTCATCGATAAGCTGATCATGGTTGTTACGACGGCGTTCGTTTCCATGCCATCCTTTATTATGGGTACGCTTTTGCTGATCGTCTTTTGCATTACCGTCCCCATCCTTCCTGCCAACGGCTCACTCGAAGGCGGTCTTGTTCTCCCGATTGTTACGCTTGCTCTTTATCCGACGGCGTATATCACCCGTTTGACTCGTTCCTCCATGCTGGACGTTCTGGGACAGGATTATATCCGTACCGCGAAAGCAAAGGGTGTTTCTCCGAGATCCGTTATTTTCAAGCACGCCTTGAAGAACTCGCTGATCCCCGTCATCACATACTGCGGTCCCATGCTTGCGTATATCGTTACGGGTTCTCTCGTCGTGGAGCGTATTTTCGCGGTCAACGGTATTGGCCGTGCGTTCGTTTCCAGCATTACCGACCGAGATTATCCGTTGATCATGGGTACGACGATCGTTCTTGCGACGCTTATCGTTGTAATGAACCTTGTCAGCGATATCCTCTATAAGGTAGTGGATCCCCGAATCAAATTGGAGTAAGGAGTATAGCCCGTATGAATAAAAATAAACTTACCCTTCAGGTCGACCTTGACAGCTTTGTTTCCGCAACGGCAGAGGAAAAGGAATATTTGGTCAAGATGCGTCCCGCTTCCACCTTCTTCAAGGACGGCGTGAAGCGACTTTTGAAAAATAAAATTGCCACGGTGTCATTCTTCATTATTGTTATGATCACCATCGTATCGATCCTTCTGCCGATGTTCTGGCCTTATGCTTACGATCAGCAGCTCGGCATTACTCCCGGTAAGCCCGTGGATCCTTCTTATAATAATCTCAAGCCTTTTACTTACGGCGCGACGGAGCAAAAGCGAATGGAGAACGGAGAATTCATTTTCCCTCACGTTTTCGGTACGGATTCCCAAGGACGTGATTATTTCATCCGCGTGGTCTACGGTGCCCGCATTTCTCTTGCCGTTGGATTTTTTGCCAGCATTATCGTTCTCGTGATCGGACTTCTCGTCGGCTCTGTTGCCGGCTACGTCGGCGGTAAGGTCGACCTCGTCATCATGAGAATCGTGGATATTATTTATTCATTGCCCGATATGCTTATGGTTATTTTGCTTGCGGCAGTTTTAAATGAAGCGCTGGATGCCATTCTCGAGGGAACTGCTCTTGAGAAGATCGGTACCAATATCATCAGCCTTTTCCTTGTGTTTGCGCTCTTGTATTGGGTTTCGATGGCGCGCTTGATCCGCGGACAGATCCTTTCACTGCGTGAGCAGGAATATGTCCTTGCGGCAAAAACGTCCGGCGCTAAGCCCGGAAGAATCATCCGCAAACACTTGATTCCGAACTGCATCAGCGTTCTGATCATCTCCACCGCATTGCAGATTCCCAGCGCCATTTTTACGGAAAGCTACCTTTCCTTCCTTGGTCTCGGCGTAAACGCACCCATGCCTTCTCTCGGATCTCTGGCATCCGATGCTCTGAACGGCATCAACAGTTATCCCTATCGACTCGTTATTCCGGCAATCGTCATTTCGCTTATCGTTCTGTCCCTTAATCTTTTTGGTGACGGCTTGCGCGATGCGTTCGACCCGAAGCTGAACGGTTAAGAAAGGAGAAAATGATATGGCACTTTTGGAAGTCAACAATTTACACACCTCCTTTTTTACGGATGCCGGTGAGGTTAAGGCAGTCAACGGCGTTTCCTTTTTTCTGGAACGCGGAAAGGTTCTTGGTATTGTAGGCGAATCCGGTTCAGGAAAATCCGTAACCGCCTACTCCATTATGCAGATCCTTGCCTCCACGGGTAAAATCGTGGAAGGCTCCATCAAGATCGACGGGGAAGAGCTCGTCGGCGCGGGTGAGAAAAAGATGAAAACCGTCAGAGGCAATAAGGTTTCTATCATTTTCCAGGATCCGATGACCTCTCTCAATCCCACTTATACGATTGGCGCACAGCTTTGTGAAGCCATCCTTTTGCATACCAACCGCAATAAAGCCGAAGCGCGTGAGCGAGCAGTGGAAATGCTCCGTCTCGTTAACGTCAACGAACCGGAAAAACGTATGAAGCAGTACCCACACGAGCTTTCCGGCGGTATGCGTCAGAGAGTTATGATCGCGATGGCATTGGCTTGCGAGCCTGATATTCTGATTGCGGATGAGCCTACGACGGCGCTTGACGTAACGATTCAGGCACAGATTCTTGAGCTTATGCGTGATCTTCAGCGAGAGTTCGGTATGGCGATCATCATGATTACGCACGACCTCGGTGTCGTTGCGCAGATGTGTGATGAGGTCGTCGTTATGTACGCCGGCTCCATCTGCGAGCAGGGAACGGCGGATGAGATTTTCTATAATCCCAAGCACGAATATACGAAGGGCTTGCTTCGTTCCATCCCCTCTTCCGCTACGCTTGGACAGAAGCTGCATCCGATCGCAGGTACGCCGATCGACCTTTTGAATATGCCGAAGGGCTGTCCCTTTGCTCCCCGTTGCGATGCGGCGATGAAGATCTGTATGACGCAGCACGCACCGAAGATCGACGTCAACGATGAACACAGAGTTGCTTGCTGGATGTGTGTGAAGGAGTGCCTCGAAAACGGTACGGTATCCGTGGAAGCACCCGAAAAAACGCAGAAAGGCGGTGGCAACGAATGAGTAAGGAAAATAAAACGCTCATCGAGGTGAACCACCTCAAAAAATATTTTGATATCAATGTCGGTCTTTTCAAAAACAAACCTCTCAAAGCGGTTGACGATGTTTCCTTTTCCATCAAGAAAGGTGAAACACTCGGTCTTGTGGGAGAATCCGGCTGCGGTAAAACAACGGTAGGCAGAACTCTGCTTCATCTCTATAAGCCTACCGCCGGCGAGATCATTTACGACGGAAAAAAACTGGAAAGCGCGGCAGATCTCAAGGAATACCGCAAAAAAGCGACGATGGTCTTCCAGGATCCGTATTCCTCGCTCAACCCCCGTATGACGGTTTCCGATATTATCGGTGAACCGATCGACGTACATAAGCTTTATAAAAATCAGACAGACCGCCGTGACAGAATTCTTGAGCTCATGTCGAAGGTTGGTCTGAACAGCGAACACGCTTCCCGTTACGCACATGAATTTTCCGGCGGTCAGCGTCAGAGAATCGGTATTGCACGCGCGCTTGCCGTAAATCCCGAATTCATCGTATGCGACGAGCCCGTATCCGCGCTTGACGTTTCCATTCAGGCGCAGGTCATCAATATGTTCGGTGAACTTCAGGAGGAGCTGGGACTGACGTATCTCTTCGTTGCGCATGACCTTCTCGTCGTCCGTCATATCAGTGATAGGATCGCCGTCATGTATCTCGGCCGTATGGTTGAGCTTGCGGATGCGGAAGAGATTCATATGCATCCCTTGCACCCCTATACGAAATCTTTGCTTTCCGCAATCCCCGTTCCGGATCCCAAGATTGCGAGAGCTAATCAGAGAATCGTTCTTAACGGCGATATTCCCAGCCCGCTGAACGCTCCCTCCGGCTGTCCCTTCCGCACCCGTTGCCGTTACGCGACACCCGCGTGCGCGGAAGCTATGCCTGAATTCAAGGAAGTGTCCAAAGGACATTTCGTTGCTTGCCACCGTGCGGCAGAGATCAACGATTGATCTCAGATATTTTTCCGATTTTATTGTGTTAATGATGATGTGGCTCTGTTCGAGCGTATCTTCCGTTTCAATCGGATGTGTTCTGATCTTGCCAATCCTGTTTAACGCATTAAAATAAATTAAATTTTATTACATAAAGGAGATTCCCCTTATGAAAAAGCTCGTAGCTCTTTTCCTCGCAATGGCAGTTGTCGTATGCTGCTTTGCATCCTGTGGTAAAAAGAATAAAGGAACCACAGATTCTCTTTCCGTATGTCTTGCCTCTGAGCCGGACACCCTCGACCCCGCACTCAACTCTGCAGTTGACGGCGCTACCATGCTCGTTCAGATGTTTGCAGGTCTTGCTAAATGGGAGCAGGACGCAAAAGGTAACGCAGTGATCGTAGCAGACTGCGCAGTTGCTCTTCCTGAAGGTGTTGTGAATGCTGACGGCACCGTTACCTACACCTACACC
>JAZLAP010000002.1:0-6817 GCA_045613265.1 Eubacteriales bacterium
ACACCGGGAAAAACCATTACGGTCAATTTTTACGATGTAGACCGAAAAATCTATCTCGTTGACCTTCCCGGTTACGGCTTTGCGCGTCGCTCCCCCGAAGAAAAACGAAAATGGTCGGAGCTTACCGACGGTTATTTTACCAAAAATACCAGCCACGACGCATTAAAGCTCGTTCTTCAGCTTGTTGATGTGCGTATAGGTCCCACAGATGACGACATTATGATGATCAATTACCTGATTGAAACCCGTGTCCCGTTCCGTGTCGTATATACGAAGATCGACAAGCTCAGCAAGACCTCGCTTGCCGAGACGGTAAAGAAATGGGAAAATGAGCATTTTGGAAAGGCCGGCATTGAGCCTATCCTCTTTTCCTCGGTCAGCGGCGAGGGTAAGGACCGCGTCTGGAAGGAAATCATGGATGCCGCAGAAAGAAACGCATGAACGGCTTCATTTACCGAGTGTTACTGCATGCAGCGCAGCTTCTGATCACTGCACCGATCGTCATTCTTGCTCTTACCCTGCATGAGTGTGCGCACGGATATGTCGCGTACAGGCTGGGCGATCCCACTGCAAAAAGAATGGGGCGTCTCTCCCTGAATCCGCTTCGTCACTTAGATCCGATCGGAGCGATCTGCATGCTCTTGTTTCACGTCGGATGGGCGCGTCCCGTACCCGTCGATTGCCGATATTTCAAGAAACCGAAGCAAGGGATGGCGCTGACCGCGCTTGCAGGTCCCGTTGCCAATCTTCTTCTCGCGTTTATCGGTGCAGCTCTTTACATCCTTTGTGAATATTTTGCACTTTTTATCGCAAATCCCATTTTCCTTTCCGTTTTCAGCTATGTAATTCTCTTTTTCTATTTGTTTCACTCTCTGAATCTGTACCTTGCAATATTCAATCTGATTCCCATCCCACCCTTCGACGGATCGCGTGTTTTGTTCGCATTTCTTCCCGACCGCTATTATTTCGGTGTTATGCGTTATGAACGCTACATTCAGATTGCTTTATTGCTCCTGATCTACTTTGGTTTTGCCGGCGGTTTTATTACCGCTATCGCTTCGCCGCTTTCCGATTTTATGCTCCGCCTGTTTGATAGAATTTTTTCTTTTATTTTTACTTAAAATATTTCTCTTACACTATAACTATCAGGAGATCGCCATGACCGAGGAAGTAACCTACCGTCTTGACATATACGAGGGACCGCTCGAGGTTCTGCTCGATATGATACAAAAAAAGAAGATTGACATACGCGATATTCCGATTGCCGAAATATGCGATCAGTATCTCGCCTATATCGAAGAACGTCAGAAATTCGACATGGAGATCGCGGGCGAATTTATCATCATGGCATCGGAGCTGATCAAAATCAAGACGGCAATGCTCCTCCCCCACGATCCGACCAACTGGGAAGATCCGCGAAAGCCGCTCGTCAATGCCCTTGAGCTATATCAGCAAGCAAAAGAAAAGGTCAAGGAGCTTCGCCCGCTTTACGAGCAGTATTCGGGCAGATTCACCAAGGAGCAGGATGAGGTTCCGCCCGATCGCGGGCTTCCGCACGACCTTGATCCTATGATCCTTGCGAAAGCACTGTCGAGCATGCTTCTGCGTATCAAAAACACACCGAAGCCCACCACGCTTGTCACACCGCTTATCAAAAGCCGCATTGTCCACGTTGAGGAAAAGATCGATGAGGTTGTGAACAAGCTTGAAAAATACGGCGAATCCTCGTTTTTTTTCCTTTTAAAGGATGCCGAGGACAAGCCTGAATTGATTGCCACGTTTATGGGAATACTGGAACTGGTGAAGCTTGGTCGCATCCTTCTCTGCCTCGACGAGGGAGATGAAGACCGCGAGATCGAGCTTACCGTCGGTTTCCGCTTGAATCCCGATTACGTACCGCCCGAAACACCTGAACAAAGTGAATTTGACAGAGGAGCCGAGACCGATGACAATAGCGGAAAATGATATTTTAGATGAACAGCCCGGAGAATCCAGCCTCTCCGACATGGTGACCGAAGAGGTAGACATCGAGGAAGCGATCGAAGCCATTCTGTTTGCCGCAGGACATCCTTTGACCTACGCACAGCTTGCAAAACCCTTTGAAATGGCACCCAGCCTGATGAAGGAGCGCGTTTATGCCTATGCGCAAAGCTACAACAATTCCGAAGTACGACGCGGCGTTATTTTGCTTACGTTCGAGGAAAGCTGCCAGCTTTGTACAAAGCAGGAATATCTTCAGCACATCCGCGTTGCTCTCGGTATTCGACGCAGTGGCAGCCTCTCAACCTCTTGTATTGAAACTCTCGCCATCATCGCCTACAACCAGCCCACCACACGATCCTATGTCGATGCCATCCGTTGCGTTGACAGCACCTATGCCATGACGACATTGCTTGAACGCGGACTGATCGAGCCAAAGGGCAGACTTGAAGCACCCGGCCGTCCCGTCCTGTATGGAACAAGCGACGGTTTTCTCCGTTCCTTCGGACTTCGTTCGCTTGAGGATCTGCCCGGTATCTCCTCCGAGGAGGCGTATGAGGTTCTGGCTAAGATGAGCAATGAGCAAAACCCCAACTATGACGCCGATCAAATGACAATCGACGTCCCCGTTTCTACAGATAACACCTCTGCTTCCTCGGAAGACGAGTCGTTGTCTGAACGCCCTGCGGATTCCATACCGGCGGAGGATAGCAATTCTGCTTCTGCCGAAGAATAATCTTCCTTTTTCGGAGTTTGTATGCGTATAACCGTAATACTCTTCTCCGTTTTATGCCTCTTGTGTTCCACTGCCGTCACCTTGCTTTATTATCCGATCCGTATCCACATCCTGCGAAATGGCGACCTGTTTTGTTCGGATTTTTACTACCTGTTTTTTCGAGTGCCGTTATACAATAGCGCGTGTCCGATTGATCCAACAAAGTTTACGCGCCGAAAATTCCGAAAAAAGCTGAAAGAAATAGGTAAAAAATCAAGGCAGAATGGACGCCATGTTCTATACGACAATCGACCGACCCAAGATATCGCCGAGGTTCTTTCTCGTGTTTTGTATCACATCAAGCTTTCCGCCAATCTGCTTCGTGTCCTGAAAAAAAGAAAACTGCCAAAGCTTCGTATCCATATTCGCCGTTTTGTTTTTCTCCTGCATACGGAAAATCCTGCAACCACTGCCGTTTTAGCAACTGTGCTGCAAAATATAATATACGGAAGTGCCGCTATCATTGCCGATTTCTTCCCTGTTTCGTATCCACGATCGGAGTTTTATGTCGGACCTATTTACTCCTCTGCAACTTCTCTTGATTTTGATATTGTTCTTTCGATCCCTGCCATCTCTTATTTTCGTCTCTTTGGATTTTTGCCGCCTAACGATGACCGCGTTTTGGAAGTTCTGAAAAAATACAGGCAGAGTGAGGCGTAATCCTTAAACAGCCTGTGCAATAACGAGAAAGGTGCATAGAATGTCCGAAAACAATCTTTCCGACATTATCAGTGCGTCATTGACAAAGATCCGCGAATTTGCCGACGCTGAAACCGTCATTGGCAAAACCATACGTCTTTCGTCGGGAACCGAGATCATTCCGGTCTCCAAAGTCTCGATGGGCTTTGCGTCAGGCGGACTTGATTATCCTTCAAAGAGCGACACCATGCAAAAACAGCGAAAGAGCTTTGGTGCCGGCGGCGGAACGGGTATTTCCGTCTCCCCCGTGTGTTTTTTGATTGCCGACGAGCACGGAAAGGTCGATATCGTTCCCGTGGTCAGTGCGAAGAACATCGGTACGGTAGACAAGATCGCCTCTTTGATTGAGCGGTCTCCCGACATTCTTTCCGATCTCCGGGAGGTTTTAACGCCCGAAAGCGTTAAGGAAGCTCGCGCTGCTGCTCGTACACGCGAGTAAGGTCTTCACCTGCCAAGATTTTTCCTGTCTGTTTCACGAATATTTTTATTTTTGCCATTTCAAACTATAGGAAAAAAGCAAAGTAGGTTTATTTGTGAAAAAAACAATCCTATATACTATATTCACGTTACTGCTTCTTTTCTTCTGTCAAACAGGTGTCCTCGCCGATGAAACGCAGGCAACAGTTTTGTATGAGCCGGAAAGTCAAAGCTTTCTCTTTGAAGAAAACGCACACACTCCGCTTCCGATGGCAAGCACAACTAAGATCATGACCGCGCTTTTGGCTCTGGAAAGCGCACCGCCCGACACGGTTTTGCGCGTACCGCGTGAAGCTGTCGGCGTCGAAGGAACCTCCCTTTACCTTTCCGAAGGCGACACGGGAACTCTTGCGGATTTTCTATACGCACTCATGCTGAACAGCGCAAATGATGCCGCCGTCACGATCGCCGTAAATCTATCGGGATCGGTGGACGCCTTTGCCGATGCCATGAACAGGCGCGCGGAGTCTCTGTCTTTATCCAAGACGCATTTTACGAATCCACACGGACTTCCCGACGAGGATCATTACACATCCGCACACGACCTTGCCATTATCGCTGCCGAAGCCATGATGAATCCCGATTTCTGCGAAATCGTTGCAACGAAAGAAAAGACGATTTATTTAAACGGCGGCGAAACGGTGCGCCATCTCCGCAATCACAATCGACTTCTGTTTTCGTGTCCCGATGCTATCGGCATTAAAACCGGCTTTACGAAAACGGCAGGACGTTGTCTTGTGTCCGCCGCACGTCGAAACGGTGTTTCCGTCATTGCCGTTACGCTCAACTGCCCCGACGACTGGCAAAAGCACACCGCGCTTCTCGATAACGGGCTTCACTCCTTCGAGCGTGTCACGTTGGCGGGTGCAAAAAAAATTTCCTTTGTACTTCCCGTCCTCGGCGGCGTTGCCACTGAGGTCTTGGCTTACAATCCATCCGACGTTGCCTGTGTTCTTCCGAAGAATGCCGATATTTCGGTGTCTGTTGACACAACGCGCATGCCCGTGGCACCCATTAAAAAAGGCAGCCCGATCGGAAGGATCATTTTCACACTCAACGGCCGCACGGTAGCCGAAGCACCTCTTGTTGCGGAAAAAGACATCCCGAAGCTCTCTCCCAAACGACGTATTCTCCCTTTTTTTAAATAATCCCTCACTCTAAGGAGCCATCATGGAACAGGTCAGATTGCAAAAATACTTTACCGACTGCGGCATTATGTCTCGCCGCGCCGCCGAAGCCGAGATCGCCGCAGGCAACGTGACCGTAAACGGTCGCGTTGCCTCGGTCGGCGACAAGATCACACCCGGCGTCGATACGGTTTTTCTTTCGGGAAAACCGATCATCCCCAAAGCAACAAAAAAATTTACTTACATCATGCTGAACAAGCCTCGCGGATACGTCACCTCGCTCTCGGATCCGCAGGGTAGAAAATGTGTAACCGAATTGATCACCGATCTCGGTGTTCGTGTTTATCCCATCGGTCGCCTTGACATGGTCTCCGAAGGGTGTCTTCTCATGACTGATGACGGTGATCTCGCCAACAAGCTCACGCACCCCCGCCACGAGATTCCAAAGATATACCGCGTTAAGGTCACAGGCAAGGTCACGAAGGAGCAGCTTTCGGCGTTGAACGCCCCGATGGACATTGACGGCTACAGGATCCGCCCCGCCAAGGTGGAGGTAACCGGCGAAGACGAAACCGGCACCGTTCTTCGCTTTACTCTCCACGAGGGAAGAAACCGCCAGATTCGTAAAATGTGCAGCAACGTCCGCCTTGATGTAAGACGTCTCTCGCGTCTTTCGGTAGGCGAGGTCAAGCTGAACGGTCTTTCGGTTGGAAAGTGGCGTTATCTTGAAGATCATGAAATCGACTATTTAAAAAGAAATACAAAGTAAGAGGCTACTATGTTTAAAATCGAACCGATCCGCACAAAAGAAGAACAAAAAGAATATTGTGCGCTTTGTCATATTGAATACGACGAGGATTATCTTGCGTACGCCGCCTTCATCGACGGTAATTTTTCGGGCATATGTCAATTCCGCATCATCGGCGATGCCGGCATGATCCGCGATCTCGTGCCTCTTCCCGGCGTTGACGACTTCGAGGTCATGTTTATTATGGGACGAAGCACAATGAATTTCATCGACCTTTGCGGTGTTCATCTGTGCCGCGCGCGCAAGGACGCAGGTGAAAAACGCCTTCTCATAGGCATCGGCTTCCGCGATATCGGTGAAGATACACTGTTTGCCGATATGACGGGCATGTTTGACGGGAGTCATTGCGCATCCAAGCACGAATAAACAGAAAAACCTCCGCATATATTCGGTAATGAAACCGAATGTACGGAGGTTCTTTTTTATGGTATCGTCAAAATCAAGCATGCGCCTTGCTCCCGAAAAAGCTCGCGGGATTCTTTTCTCGCTCGCATCTTCCCTTTTGCTTACGCTCCTGTTTTCGCTTGCCTTTCTCCTCGTTGCCACACTGATTGCCTATAATACCGAGGATCCGAGTGCATTCCTTACACCGCTGTCTTATGCGGCAATTGGTTGCTCATCCCTATTCGTCGGTGTTTCTTCCGCAAAAATGCGTGGAAAGCAAGGACTTTTGATGGGACTTCTCGCAGGTGTACTTTTTATTAGCGTTCTGCTCCTGTGCTCTTTTCTTCCCGGCATGACACATACGAAGAATTGGTTGTCAGCTATCCCAACCTATGGTGCGATCCTTCTTCTTTCTTCGATAGGCGGCAAAATCGGCGGCATAAAAAAGGAGAAACGAAGACGGTAAAGTATAGCCGAAGAGAGCCGAACCCGCAAGGTTTCAGTCGGCAGAAATCACCGTATACATCAGAGAAATTTGCTCGGAATATCCTATATTCCTTCGTAAAT
>JAZLAP010000003.1:0-4809 GCA_045613265.1 Eubacteriales bacterium
GAGTTTGCAAGTGTCAAATGTTTCAGTGGGCTTTCAGCCCCGCCAGTAACATGCCCTTATAGGGCTGAGCAAGCCACCCGCTTAGCCGGTGGTTATGACTTACAGCTTTTCCCCCTTGCCGGTATAGATGCTTTCGTATACCGCGTTCATGGCGCGAATGGTGTTCTTGTGCCATTCGATATTGATCTTCGGTGTTTTCTTGTTTTCAATGTTATCGACAAATTCATCGATCAACCCTACCCACTCGTCAAAGTAGGTATACTGAACGACGTATTGATTGTCGGGCGAGCCGTTGTGGTAGGTGTTGGGACCGAAGCAGTCGGTGAATACCGAGCCGCCGTTTCCGTGAAGCACGAGGTTGACCTCCATGCGCTTCGGGAATACCTCCCAGCCGGGACCGGGAACGGGGATCTTATGCTCCGCGCGCGACCAGCTCGGGTCGAGCGAGAAGATCACGCCGTTTTTCATTCTGCCGACCACGGCAAGCATATCCTCGACCTCAAGGTCGTGACGCATATTCGGTGCGACCTTTGCGAATATGACGTCAAACTCGCTCTCGGTCATTTCACGAATCAGATCGAAAATGTGGGGATGGTCGCAGAGAGCACCGCCGCGGAATTTTCCAAAGCCCTCCTTGATCGGAAGACGTTTTCCGTAGCTTTTTTCGGGAACGCCCTGCCACGGGAAAGCCCATACCGGCGAAAGCGTTATATTCGTGGCGTTGAACGCTTCGACGTTTCCGATCGCCTTGTTTTTCACAAGCTCCTTCGTGCGCATAACGACAGGATTGTAATGAAGCTCAAGCTCGACTTGGAAGGTAATACCCGACGTCTTGACGAGCCGTTCCATCTCGGCGTATTCGTCCATGTCGAAAGTGGGGATCTTCATGGAAAGCACGTTGATCCCGCGTTCGGCACACAGCTTTACCTGACGGAGATGCTCGCTGTTTTCGCTTGCAAGAACGACCGCCTCGATCTCGGGATGTGCGTCAAGCATTGCCTCGTCCGAGTCATAGAAGGGAATGTCGTTGACACTGTTCAGGAAAATACCTTTGACCGTTTCGTTCGCAGTGGAGACCGCGATCCATTCCAGCTTGGGGTTGTTTTTGAGTACATCGTAATACTTTCTCGTATGACCGTGCGTCATACTCATCATTGCAATCTTTAATCGTTTCATGTTACGCCTCCACCTTTACGTTTTCGAGCGTGGTAAGAGAAGCTTTTGCCGCCGCGACCACTTTCTCTATATGCGTCCATTTTTCTGTGTTTGCCTTCTGTACATCGGCATTTTTTGCGACCGCAAATGCATTTCTGATCCTGTGGATCTCTGCTTCGGAATAACCGTAAAGCTCTGTGTCGGTATCCGTAAATGCCTGCTTGTTCTTATTGAAGACGTAAATGGATTCTTGCGGCATTTGTGTATCCACCACTCTGTCACATCCAACACCGTTGTCGGTGATGATCTCGTGCTTGTCTATCTCTTTCTCGTTACCGTTTAGCGTTGCACCAAGCTCGATCGTGCAAACGCAACCGTTTTCAGTCTCCACGATGCAGTTCATCGTGCTCTGTCCCGCGATCGCAAAGATCTCCTTCGCGGCGGAATTGACGGTAAATTCGAGAATGCCGATCTCGCGTGCGAGCAGATCAAAGAGGTCGGTGCCCTTTTTTGCCGTGTGTCCGATGCGGTAGGTGCACATATTTCCGAGTCTGCCCAGTATCACAAGATTGCGAAGCTCAATAAATCTTCTTTCACTTTCCCAGGGGAGAAGCGGAATTTTCTTTCCGGAAACCGTGACCGCGTTTCCGTCAGGTGACAGAGTGGATTCTTCGGAAACCGAATACTTGTTTAACAGTAAATTCAACCCTTTTTGCATGTTAATTCTCCGATTCTGTTATAAATTCTTTTATTTCCTCTTTTGTCGGAATAGAGGACACGGCGTACCGCCTCGTCACGCCGACCGATGAGGCTCTGTTCGCTATTTTTGCCGATAGGGGAAGCGAGCGTTCGTTTGCGAGCATTGCCGCAAGCACGCCGTTGAAAGTATCGCCTGCTCCCGTCGTATCTAAGACCTTGCCGCAATCCACGGCGGGAATGATCTCGCCCGATGCTTTAACAAGACAACCGCGCTTGCCGAGCGTCATGACTAAATTCTCCTTATTCTCAATCCCAAGCGTTTCATGCTCGTTCGGCGTGAAGAGATCCACGTTATCAAGGATAAATCCGTCGCTCGCTCTCGCAGGAGCAGGGTTAAGGATACAGAAGACACCGTTTTTCTTCGCGATTTTGATTGCCGCGATATTGACCTCTTCCGCGACCTCGTTGTTTAAAAGCAGAATATCCGCATTTTTTATTTCGTCCTCGAACAGACGAATGTCATTCGCCGACAGTTGCGCCCCCTGATAGACCGTAACGTGATTGCTGCCGGACTTGTCGGTCACGATCGCGGCAAAGGCGGTCGACTCATCCTTCGGAACGAGCGTATGACAGATGCCCTCGCCGTCGAGAAAATCGGCAAACTCACGCCCGTATTCCCGACCGACGGCGGCGAGAAAAGAAACGCGCACGCCGCATCTCGCCGCGGCGACGGCTTGGTTAAAGCCCTTTCCGCCCGGCTCAAAGTGTATGGACGACGCTTCTACCGTCTCGCCGCCCACGTGAAACTTTTCCACGGGCAGAAAGACGGAATTGCCGATAATGCCGATGACTGCTATTTTGCTCATAGATGCTTCACTCTCCCGAGATACATATCTTCCAGCCTTACGTTATGCTCTCTGCCGCCCTCAATATTACCGCTCAGATATACGGGCGGTGTGACACCGTCACGAAGTGCGAGCGTTGCACCGTTAATGAGGCAGGAATTTAGAATAAAGCAGGCTGCGGCGGTCGAGAGACCGCCCATCATAGCCTCGCCGACTTCGATGCAGGCGTCACCGTAGGGCACCTTGCAGTCGATTGCGATATCGACATGCTCGTGGAGCCGTCCGCCATGAGCGAAATACGAGGAGGACGAGATGCCGACGCATTTTACGTTTGCCGCGCGCGCCGCGTCTGCCATCTCAACGGGAACCTGATTTTTTCCCGAGGCTGAGAAAATAAAGATCATATCCTTTTCAGAGGGCGTATATCTTCTGAAGATCTCGTTGGCGATCCCCGACATCTTTTCCATGCGGCTGGATTTTGCCGCACCGTTATGCAACATAAGATCGGTGTCAAGCATAGCCGATACGTTAGCAAGACCTCCGGCGCGGTAAAAGGTATCAAGTCCCGGAAGATGCGAGTGGCCACACCCAAAGGTGAAAATGAGACCGCCGTTTTTGATCACGTCGCGTACATGCTCCGAAGCCTTACGGATCGTTTCTGCCTCTTCACATTCGATCTGCTTTAAAATATCAATGATCTTGTTCAGATATGTACTCATTTTTTAAGCACTCGCTTGTAGTTTTCTCCAATCCTGTCCCAGAGCTTCAAAGGATCGGGTGCTTGCACGCTCGTTCCCAGTCCACCGCGGTAGGTCCAGGTAGCGAGTCTGTCTACACCCATGCTCTCGTAGAGATCCACAATCTTGTCGATCTGTGCGAAGTCGTCCGGCTGTGCACTGTAGCCCATGATCCATCTCTCGCACTGCTTACCGTATTTCTTCGCAATTCTTACGGTACGCTCGGTAATCTCGCGGAAGAAGCTCTCGGGGAGCGTCCAGCTGATGATCGTCGTGGAAAATACGTCGAAATAGGGGCATGCCGCAACCATATCCCAGTTGTCGTAGCCGCGCATCTCGGTGACGTAATAGGTGTTCTTCGTCGCGTGCACGCAACAGGTGATCTCGAGATTCGGATTGAACTCCTTGAGTGCCTTCGAGCAATCCGCGAGTGTTTTTAGGGCTTCTCTCCATCTGAACTGCTTCACGTCGTCGTTCATGAACTTCGGCATTTCGTAGCCGTAGTAGTCCTCAAACTTCTTCATGCACTCAGGGCATCTGCACGCCCAGTCATCGCCCGCGCCGCCCGTAATGGAGGCGTATGCCTTCGGATAGGCATAGTGCGGCTCGTCCCAGAAGAAGCCGTCAATCTCGGTCTCGCGTGCAAGCTTAAGACAGATATTCGTGAAGTAATCTCTGAATGCATTGGTGTTGAAGCAAGCCGCGTTCAGCACCTCGCCCGTGTACGCCGATACCTGACGGTGATGGATGTTGTTCTGCAAAAACAGGCTCACCTGCTCGCCGCCGAAGTATTTACCGATGCCCCATGGGTCGGCGATGCAACGCAGCCCCAACTCGTGCGCTGCCTTAATGATGTTGTTGATGTTCGGAAACCAGAAGTCCATGTCAAACTCGGTGATCGCGAGAATGACCGTGTCACAGCCGTGCTCCTTCATTTCCTTAAAATCCGCGATTGCGTGTTCTACGTAATTTATGCCGTAATAACTGACTGCGGTGTGCTTGATTGCCATAAGAAAAACCTCCTTAAGTTCGTAATTTCATTATAACTTGAATTTGATCGGGATGCTACCCATAAAACAAAACAAATAGTTTGAATTTCGTAACCTATATTGCGAAAATAGAGCTTTTCTGCTCGAAAACAGTTGACAAAAGAAAATACCGATGCTATAATGAGGACATGCTGGATAAGAAATTTCATTTCGACATTATATCGGTGCTTTCGCTCGAATGGCAGAAAAATACCGCATACGCAAAGCGGCGTCCGTATCACGCGCTGTCTCTGCGCCTTGAAGGAGAGGCGCAATTCACACACGGCGCCGACACTTATGACGTCGGGAAATATGACGTCATCTACGTTCCTGCGGATTACGATT
>JAZLAP010000004.1:0-4531 GCA_045613265.1 Eubacteriales bacterium
AGGGAGGCGAAATAGTAGCCACATCTGTGGCAGTAGGGCGAGTTTGCAAGTGTCAAATGTTTCAGTGGGCTTTCAGCCCCGCCAGTAACATGCCCTTATAGGGCTGAGCAAGCCACCGGCTTAGCCGGTGGTTATGACTGCGGGTTCTGTTCCCAAAGAGTAACGACGTGCAATTTTTGCTTACGTGCATGCAAGCATGCTTTGTAAAACGCCCTGTATGCGCGCTTTGTCAGGGATTTCTCTGCCGCTTGCCCTTTTTCAGCTTTGCCGCGCGGCGCACCGTTACGTTAAAACGGTGACGGCAACGCGGACATACGGCGGAATGCTTGCCCTTTACGCGTGGGAAACGCAGCGTAGCACGGCAGGCGGGGCACTTTTTGTAAATATGCGTGTGGCGGTCGCGAAAGCGGTTGCGCCGATCTGTAAAAAATCTGCCGATTGCATGCCAAACGGTGAGAAAGCGGCGGTTTTCCGCCTGTCTTTTTGCAAGATTGCGCGAAAAAAAGCGAAAGATCGACCAACCGAGTAAAAGGAGCGAAAGGCTTCCGATGACGAACGCGGGAATGCCGTCGAAAAAACGACCGACGATCAGCAGAACAAAAGCAAGCACAACGGTGACGTGATAGAGCCTGTCGGCACCGTTTCTGCCGTACATAAAGCGCATAAGGCGCATACGCCAATTCATTCTATTCCTTCTTTCTGTTTTGATAGTTCTATTGTACCGCATAAGCGTCGTTTCGTCAAGTGCTTTCTTTAACGCTTCTGTAAATTTTCGGGAAACACATAAGGTAAAAAATTGCGAAACCATTGACATTTCAAAACGAAAATGGTACAATTTAAGCAGAAAATTAACGAAAAAGGAGATTCCCTATGCAACCCTTGACCGAGCTTTCCTACGGCGATCATCCGCGCCAGAAGATAGATTTCTACCGTCCCGAGACGCTTATAGACGGCTACCGCACCGTTATCCACTTTCACGGCGGCGGTCTTACCGCCGGCTCTAAGGCGCCGCATCTTTATATCGACAATCACGTGGCATTCGGCTACGTGTTCTTCGATTGCAATTATCGTTTCCGCAACGAGGTATCGCTGGAAGAGGTGTTGGTCGATGCCGCAAACGCCGTCCGCGCTTCGATCGATGCGATGCCGACCGAAAAAAAGCACGGCAAGATCTTTATCGCGGGCGACTCGGCAGGCGGCTATATTGCCATGATGCTCGCCTTCCGCCGCGACCTTCTCGAAAATGCAGGGGTTGCGCCCGCCATGATCGGCGGCTACGTCTTTGACGATCCGATGTATTTGTATGGATTCGACGAATTTGCGGCGCGCTTTGCCGAAAAGAAGGCGTTTATCACCGATCTTCTCACGATCCCCAACTGTCCTTTGTCGCACATCGAGGAAAACTATCCCTATCCCCCGATGTTTATTATGACCTACGGAAAGGGAATCCCCACCTTCCCTGCGTTCACGCACCTGTTCGTCGGTACGATGCTTCGCTACGGCTACATTGACCGCGTGCGCTTCGAATACTACCCTGATTATCCGCACGGCGGCAACTTTGTTGCACCGCCCGTTGACGGTATCGTCCCCTATTCTGCGCGCGCACACGAATTTTACCGTTCGATTAAGGATTAAGCTAACATTATGGCAAAAAGAAGAACTGCGAAAAAGGGCGGTTGCCTATTCCTTCTGCTTCTGATCGTTGCCGCTGCGATCTATTTGTACTCGAATTACGGAAACGAGATCCGCGATTATCTGCGCGGCTTTCTCGATGAGCCGAACGAGAGCCAATCGCAAAGCGAAAGCGGCGAGGGAAGCGGCACCGCCGAAAGCGAAGCGCAGGGCGGCGAAAGTACCGAAAGCGGCGGCGAAAGCACCGAAAGCGGCGGCGAAAGCACCGTTTTGGGCGAGGTCGAGGTGCATTTGCTTGAGGTTGGTAACAGATACACGGGCGATTGTACCTACATACGCGTGGGTGACGTGGATATCCTCATTGACGCAGGCTCCCGCCAAGCAAGCGCAGGCACGATCGGCGACTATCTTGACCGCTATATCACCGACGGCATTCTTGAATACGTGATTGCCACGCACGCGCATCGCGATCATATTGCCGGTTTTGTCGGCACGAAGGCAGAGCCGGGCATTTTTGACCGCTACGAGTGCAAGACTGTCATTGACTTTCCGCGCACCGAGGCAACCTCTCAGATCTACGCGGACTATGTCGAAAAGCGGGACACCGAGATCGCAAGCGGTGCCGTTCATTATACTGCCGCCGAGCTGATCCAAAGAGAATCCGCCGTGATCGATCTCGGTGGCGGCATCACCATGACGGTGCTGGATAACTACTATTATTACAATGATGCGTCGAGCGAAAACGATTATTCGGTCTGCATTCTTCTCTCGCAGGGCGATCTGCACTACCTCTTTACGGGCGACCTTGAAAAAGAGGGCGAGGAACATCTCGTCAGGATGAACGATCTCCCTGAGGTCGCGCTCCTGAAGGCAGGGCATCACGGCTCTTATACCGCAACGAGTGAAGCACTTCTGTCGGTTGTAAAGCCCGCGCGCGTTGCCGTCTGTTGTTGCGCGGGAAGCACCGAGTATACAACGAATATGGCAAAAGTGTTTCCGTCGCAGGATTTCTGCGACCGCGTTGCACCGTATACGCGCGAGGTTTACGTTACGACCGTCGTTACCGTAGATGCAAGCGGCAAAGAGACGGGCTTTGCCTCGATGAACGGTAATATTGTCGTCACGGGCGCGTCGGGGGTTGTCACCGTCGCCTGCTCCGCGAACAATACGCCGCTCTACCTTACCGCATGGTTTCGTGAATACCGCACTTGTCCGCCCGCATGGCGCGACGAGGAGTAAGGTACTGGTGCATTTGACCGACCGATACAATACAAAAAGCCAAGAGACATGTCAAGTCTCTTGACTTTTTGTATTTGCCGACGTATTTTACCGATGCCCTGCCGGGATTCTGCCGATCACCTTGCCGCAGCAAAGGAATTCCTTGAAATCCTTGATCGGCATATCGGCGTATCTGGGATTCAGCGAATGTAAAACGTCGCCGAGGAAGCACTTGAAGTAGCCCTCGCCGTCTGCAATGAAGATGCCGTACTCGCCCTTTTCCACCGCAGGACTCTCCTTGACGAGCAGCGTGTCGCCGTTATGAAATTTCGGCTCCATGCTGTCGCCGCTGACACGAAGAGCAAAATCCGCCTCTGCCGTAATACGGTTGTTCTTGACGGCGATCGTTTCGGCATCGCTCGAATCAAGGATGGCTCCGCGTCCTGCCGAGACGGGCAGCAGAAAGAGCGGAAGCAGAATTTTATCGTCGGTATCGACCGGCGCAAAGGGCTGCGCCGATTCCTTTCCGATAGCGCGCGTGTGTTCCTTTTCGGCAACCGTGAGGATCATATCTTTTCCCGCATCGCTTGCCGCGCGATAGCAATCGACCAAACGCTCCTCGTCGCGCGCAAGACAACCGCGTGCGGCGGCAGAGGTGCCGCAAAGAAGATCAAGCGATGCTTCAAGCGCCTCGGCAAGTGCCACGGCAACCGAAAGGCGCGGCTCCTCTGTTACGCCCGTAAGCAGCTTGTTCAGTGTGCCGACAGGCACACCCGCACGCATGGCAAGCTCGCCCGTCGTCATTTTTTTCTCATCCTTCATTTCCTTAACGCGTTCCATAAAGGTCATAACAGGATCCCCCGATTTGTTTTTTCGTTTGACACATTTATTGTAGCACGAATTTTGTCGTTTGTAAAGTCTTTTTTGGAAAAAATCAAAAAATATTTTTCCAAAATCGGCAAAAAACTATTGACAAATCAAAAAACGTGTGCTATACTTGTCTCAGAAATGGAAAATAGCGTGTCGAACTTTTCCGTTTTTGGACGAATCCTGCATTTTGCACTGTACGTTTTATAGGACAGATATTCTGTTATACTATGAGCAGAAAAGAAAAACAAGCATGGAAAGGAATCCTTCATTATGAAACAGATAAGAAACACCGCCTCCAACAGCGAGCAAACCGTCACTCTTCGTTCCGAGCTTCTGGCACTGGTTGCCCCTGTACAAAGAAAAATTGATATGGCGCGCGTCTTTGAGATCGCACTGCTCGTGCTGCTGTACGCCACCTTCCTCGTCTCGGTCGCGCTGATCGTTCTGATGAACCAATGCGTGATCTCGCCCGCCACCGCGTTTTATACGCTCGTTCCGCTTACCGTTGCTTCGGTCATGCTGTTTGTGCGCGTCGTGTGTATACGCCGCTGACGCGGGATTTATCTCTGTTTCTTCATTTTTTCTCCTTCTTATAAAGAAAAACCGCAGGCTTTAGGCTCCTTCTCATAAGGATGTTTGTATTTTGTAGGGGCGATTCACGAATCGCCCGCTGAAATACGCAAAACAAAAACGGGCGATTCATGAATCGCCCCTACGGACACACATAAATTTCGGCAAAGACAACACTTGTTTTCTCTGCCGATTTGTGTTATAATGGGGTATATCGTAGGGCGGGGGCTTGCTCCCGCCG
>JAZLAP010000005.1:0-5176 GCA_045613265.1 Eubacteriales bacterium
GCGACTTCGGAGAAGAGCATTTAAAGACAGGTAACCTTATCGTATACACCTCTGCCGACAGCGTATTCCAGATCGCGGCTCATGAGGACGTTGTTCCGCCCGAAACGCTTTACCGCTACTGCGAGGTCGCCCGCGCGATGCTCGTGGGCAAGGACGGTGTATCGCGCGTCATTGCGCGTCCCTTTACGGGCAAAAGCGGCAGTTATACACGCACCGAGCGGCGGCGCGACTTTTCGCTTCCGCCTCCCGACACAACGATGCTCGATATTCTGAAAAACGAGGGCTTCGACGTGATCGCCGTCGGCAAGATCCGCGATATCTACGCGGGGCGCGGCGTGACGCAGGCAATCCCTACCCATAATAATAAGGAAGGCATGGCGGCGGCGCTTTCGCTTGCCGACACCGATTTTTCGGGGCTTGCCTTCGTGAATCTCGTAGACTTCGATATGCTGTACGGGCACAGAAACGACCGTGACGGCTATGCACGCGCGCTTTCGGAATTCGACGCCTTTCTTCCCGAATTTCTCGCAAAAATGCGAAAGGACGACCTTTTGTTTATCACCGCCGACCACGGCTGCGACCCGACCGACGTATCGACCGATCACACGCGCGAAAGCACGCCGCTCCTGTTCTGCGGCGACCGCGTGCGACCGAAAAATCTCGGCACGCGCCACGGCTTTGATACGGTAGCGGGAACGATTCTGTCTGCCCTCGGTACGCGTGCGCGCATTACGGCGGCACCCGATCTTATGGGAGAAATTTTGAAGTAAAGAGGCGAAAATCCCAAAAACGGGATGTTTTTTCAAATTTGATAAAAAATATCAAAAACTTTGCAAAAACTTATCAAAAACCTATTGACAAACCGAAAAAGATGTTGTATAATACCGTTGTTATCCTAAGACAGCAGGTTACCGTAAAAGCGGAAACGCCACCCTGCCGAGGTAAACGGTAAAAGAGAATATGAGTAGGATGTGTCTTACTCTGCTTACTTTTCCTTTGCTCGGCGTGCGGCGATCGCATACGGCAAAGGATTTTTTATTGCAAATATGATACGGAGGTAAAAAACTATGCCCAGCAACAAGATTCTGGAAGCAAAGCAGGCAGTCGTTGCCGACCTTTCCGAGAAGCTGAAGAATGCCGCGGCAGGTGTGCTCGTAAAGTACGAGGGCATCACGGTGGAAGACGACACGAAGCTTCGTGCCGCACTCCGCGCAGCAGGTGTTGAGTACACGGTAAAGAAGAACACCATGATCGGCAGAGCTTGTGATATCGCAGGCTTTGGTGAAATGAAGCAGTATCTCGAAGGCATGAACGCTATCGCGATCAGCGCAAACGATCCTATTGCTCCCGCAAAGATCATGAAGGAATATGCAGAGAAGATCGAATCCTTCGAGATCAAGGCAGGCTTCATCGACGGCGGCGTGATCGACGCAAAGAAGGTCGAAGAGCTTGCAACCATTCCCTCTCGCGAAACGCTTATCGCGAGAATGCTCGGAAGCCTCACCTCGAGCCTTTACAGCTTCGCCCGCGTACTGCAGGCTAAGATTGATAAGGACGGCGAAGGCGCTCCCGCAGCAGACGCAGAATAATCAGACTGCTTAAAAAGAAATTAAAAAAGAAAGAAATCATATTCGGAGGTATTATACCATGAACGAAAAGACCACCCAGATCCTCGATCTCGTAAAAGAACTCACCATCCTCGAGCTCAACGACCTCGTTAAGGCTCTCGAAGAGGAATTCGGCGTTTCTGCCGCTCCCGTTGCTGTTGCAGGCGCTGCTGTTGCAGGCGCTGCTGCTCCCGCTGCTGAGGAGAAGACCGAATTCGACGTCATCATCAAGTCTGCCGGCGACAAGAAGCTCGCTGTTATCAAGGCTGTCCGTGAGGTTGACTCCTCGCTCGGTCTTAAGGAAGCTAAGGATCTCGTTGAGTCGCTTCCTAAGGCTATCAAGACCGGCGTTTCCAAGGAAGAGGCCGACAAGATCGCTGAGGCTCTCAAGGCTGCAGGCGCTGAAGTCGAAGTTAAGTAATTTAACCTTTGTATCAGAATCCGCCCGATACGCGCACCTGTTCGCGTGTCGGGCGGATTTTTTCTATTGACTTTTTCCCATATATTGTGTATAATATATATATACGTGTATATGGGACTACACGAAAGGAGCTTTTCAGAATAATGAAAAATCGAACAAAAATACGTCTTGCTTTTGCTCTCATTTCCCTGCTCTGCCTCGTCCTTACGCTTTCTGCGTGCGGAAACGGAAAGACGATTTTGTCGGATAGCGGCGAGCTACTCCCTGCGGCACAGGCAATGGCAAACGCTGTGCGCGATGACAATGCCGAAAGCGTTATGGCGCTCGTTGATACAAGGTACATATCAAGCGGCGACGTATCTGCCTTTATGGAAACACTCCGTGATTATCTCGGCGAGCACAGCACATCTGAGGTCAAGGGACTCACAGCCTTCAAGGCCAGCATCAACAACGGCGTATCCTCGCGCACCGAGGAATACCTCGTTGATACCGATAATCTCGACTATTACCTCACGGTCATAGTGGTTAGCGGAAGCGAAAAGATCGCCGGATTTAATATTATAACGCTTCAGGATCTCACCTATACGGGTACGCTCTTCACGATGAAGGGCGCGAATGCTCTGCAATGGTTGTTTCTCATCTATTCGCTTTGCACATTTGCCTTCTCGGTGTATATGACCGTAGATTGCCTAAAGCGCAAATGCAAGCATAAGGTCTGGTGTATGATCCTGATCCTGCTCGGTTGCATTGGCTTTACCTTTTCCCTGTCGGCAGGCTCCTTCGACATGAACATGAGCCTCGCCGTCACATTTGCCTTCAGTGCGCTTAAAATATACGGTAGCGGAGCGATCTCTGCTTACGTGATGCTTCCCGTCGGCAGTATCGTATATTTCTTCATCCGTAAGCGCATCACCATGAAGCCGACCGTAGAAGCACCGATTTATCCTGCTGAGTTTACCGAAGCCGTCAATGAAGCCCCCACCGAAGCCCACGAAGCTTCGGACAAAACGAACTAACGGCATCGTGTGCGCAAAGCATGTAAAAATCCGATAAACAACCGCATCCGCCCGATACGCGCACCTGTTCGCGTGTCGGGCGGATTTTTATTTTGAAAACTTTTTTCGGTAAATTTCGTTTTAGGACTTGATTATCCGACGAAAAAATAGTATAATAAATATGTTGTACTATAGTGAGAGAACAGGAAACACGCGTATGCATTACATCACGCTCGACCTGGAATGGAACCAGGCGTATCAGGAGAAAGCCCTTGCAGTGCAAAAGCGGCTTGCGTCGCGCCTTCGCGGCGAGGTCATACAGATCGGCGCTGTTAAAATGGATGATAAGGGCAATTTTTGCGGCAGCTATTCCATCACGGTGAAGCCGCGCTACTATAAAAAAATATTGCGCCACGTGGCAAGCCTCACGGGGATCACGCAGGAACGCGCCGACCGTGGCGTTTCGCTTGCTGAGGCGGCAGAAAGCTTTCGTCGCTTCTGCGGCAAGGATTTTGTCTTCCTGACGTGGGGGCCCGACGATATTCCGATGCTGAAGGACAATTTCCGCGTGCACGGTATCGATGACGCGTGGCTCTCGAATGCCTACGATCTGCAACCGATCTTCAACCGTCAGACCGTCGGCGGCAAAAACCAGAAGTCGCTTGAATTTGCAATGGAATACTTCGCGATTCCGCAAAGCCTTCCCGCACACGATGCCCTGAACGATGCGTATTTCACCGCACTGGTCGCGCAGAAGCTTGACCTGAAAAAAGGAATCATGGAGCTGAGGAACGAGCGCGACGGCGATGCCTTTCTCGACACCGAGATCGGAAACGCAGACGTCGGTGAGGACGGCTTCGTCGAGATCCGCGAGCTTTTGTGCTCGCAGGAGATCGCCGCTTTGCGTTGCCCGATCTGCGATGGCGCGATCACGCGCGAACGCTTTTTGCACTGCCGCGGTCAGCGTTACGATTCGCTCATCCACTGTGAGAAGGACGGTGTCATGCTTCTGCGGCTGAAGCTTAGCCGCAATTTCAACGAGACGTGGCGCGCACACGTTCGCGTTTTGCCGGCTACCGAGGATATTATTGCAGCTTATCGCGAGCGGACGAAGGAGCCTACCGCCAAAAAGCGTCCGCGCCGCCGTCACTCGCGCCGCAGCAAGGCTTCCGCCGGACATGACGAAGCCGCAACTGCTGCAGAGAGAACAACCTCGGTCTGATGCAGACCTGCGCGTCGTCTGCCGACTCCGAGCCGACCATACTCCCTCTCGTCCCCCCCATAAAAAGAAAAAATAAAAATTTTCAAAAAAGTATTTACAAAAGCAAATAATTGTGATATAATACACAAAGTATGACCTTTTCCACGGGCAACGGATCCTTCACCGACCGCCGCCTGAGGTTAAGGCAAAAAAATAAGAAAGGTGAAAGTAGCATGATTCAGAAGGATGTAAAGCAGGAGATCATCGCAACCTACAAGATCAACGAGAACGACACGGGTTCGCCCGAAGTTCAGGTTGCTATCCTCACGAACCGCATCAACTCGCTTACCGAGCACCTGAAGAAGAATCCGAAGGACTATCACTCCCAGAGAGGTCTTCTCCAGATGGTAGGTCACAGAAAGAATCTCTTGGGCTATCTCGCGAAGAAGGATATCGAGAGATATCGTGCAATCGTTAAGAAGCTCGGACTCAGAAAGTAATCTGCGGAGGCAGGTGTCTCCGAGGGCAAAAACGGGGACGGCAAACGCTGTTCCCGTTTTCCTTCACTATCAACGTTAACTACGCCAATGAGAGCATAGCAGTTAGCCGTGTGTCCGACAGAGTCGGGTATACCGCTAAGTGCTAGGTTCTCGGCGAAAAATAAGGAGAAAAAACAATGTTTGAAAACTACAAGGTATTTGAGTACGAATTTGCCGGTCGCCCTCTCAAGGTAGAGGTCGGCAAGGTGGCAGGCCTCGCAAACGGCAGCTGCCTCGTTCACTACGGTGACACGGTTGTGCTTTGTTGTGCGACCGCTTCCGCCGCCCCTCGCGACGGCATCGACTTCCTTCCCCTTTCTGTCGATTATGACGAAAAGATGTATTCGGTCGGCAAGATCCCCGGCGGCTTCCTTCGCCGTGAGGGCAAACCCTCCGAGAAGGCAGTATTGACC
>JAZLAP010000006.1:0-1660 GCA_045613265.1 Eubacteriales bacterium
ATTTCTGTCGCCTCGGCAGGCAACGACCACCGTCTCGGTGCCAACGAGGCACCGCCCGCCGTCATCTCGGTATTTCTCGGCGACGAGCTTTCCGCCATCCTTGATGCGATCGACAAGGCGGCACCCTACGGAAAAAAGCAAAAGGAAATGATGCGTATCGGCGTACATACGCTTCCGAAATTCCCGAAGGATTCGACCGACCGCAACCGTACCTCGCCCTTTGCCTTCACAGGCAACAAGTTCGAGTTCCGCATGCCCGGATCGGCAGCCTCGATCGCCGACTGCAACATTGCCTTAAATGCCGCCGTTGCCAAAGTGTTAAATGATTTTGCCGACATACTGGAGCGCTCGAACGACTTTGAAATGTCGCTCCACGAGCTGATCCGCGATACGGTAAAGAAGCACAAGCGTATCCTGTTCAACGGTAACGGCTACGACGACGCGTGGCTTGCAGAAGCCGAAAAGCGCGGGCTTCATAACCTGAAGGCAACCCCCGATGCCCTCCCCCACTTCCTTGATGCCGAAAACGTCGCGCTCTTTACGTCGCTCCGCGTTTTCTCCGAAGTGGAGATGCGCGCTCGCTACGAGATCATGACCGAAAACTACTGCAAGGTACTGAACATCGAGGCGCTGACCATGATCGACATGACGCGCGGTGCGATCCTGCCTGCCGTCAGCCGCTATACGCGTACACTCTGTGAAACGGTAAGCGCGAAGACGGCGATCGGACTCGCGGGCGGTTATGAAGAAACGCTCGCCACCCGTCTTGCACAGCTTTCGGATGCAATTTTCGACGGTATGAACGCCCTCACGGATGCCGTCGGCGAGGCAAGATCGGCAGGCGACGTCACCGAAAGCGCGCGCCGCTACAAGGATCTCGTGATCCCCGCGATGGATGCGCTCCGTAAAGCTGCCGACGAGGCGGAAACGCTTGTCGCCGACGACGTATGGCCCTATCCCTCCTACGGCGATCTTCTCTTCGGTGTACGGTAAATTTAAAACAGCATAACTGCAAGGCAGACCCGAACGTATTCGGGTCTGCCTTGTCCTTTTTATTTGCTTTGTCCTTTTTATTTGCCTTGTCCTTTTATTTGATCAGAAAAACGCCGATAAGCGTGAAGAGCAGCGATGCTGCCTGCATGATGGCAAGAACGGCATGCGGAGAAAATCCGCGGTCGGAGAGACGGTGATGGATATGCGCACGGTCACCGACAAAAAGCGGTCGCCGTTGCCGCAGTCTTCGCAGAAAGGCAAGCAAAAGGTCCAGAAGCGGCAATGCCATGCAAAAAAGGATGCGCACGGGCAAAACGCCGCCACGTATCAGTAAAAGCGCGCACATTCCCTCTGAAAATCCGAGAAACAGACTGCCGCCATCTCCCATAAAGAGGCGCGCAGACGGTGTATTGTAGGGAAAGAAGCCGAGCAATGCGAACAAAAGGATCAGTGACAGAACGAGAACGTCGCTTTCTCCGCTCTCTGCGGCAAGGAGTAAAAATCCAAAAAAGGATACCATCGCGATGGATGCGGCAATGCCGTCTGCACCGTCAATCACGTTCACGGCGTTGAGCGTGAGCAGCAGAAAAAGTACCGACAGAAGAAGTGCCGCAAACGAGAACGGCGAAAAAAATCCGAACAGAGGCAGGAGAAGCGAAAACAGAAA
>JAZLAP010000007.1:0-1544 GCA_045613265.1 Eubacteriales bacterium
GTAAAGTCGATGAAGGGCAAAACGTCTGCCATATCCGACAGATAGTTGCGCTGGGAAAGCATAACGCCCTTGCCCTTGCCCGTCGTGCCCGAGGTAAAGACGAGAAGCGACATGCGATCGGGGTCGATCGGCGCATCGAAATAACTGCGGTCGCCCGCGGCGAGACACTCCTTACCCTCGGCGATCAGGGCGGCAACACCGCCGTCACCGTCGATCATGTCACATCCGTCAAGCGAAAGCGCCTCCTTCAGTGCCGTATCGACATCCTTGAGATCGGATTCTATAAAAACGCGGGTAACGTCTGCGCGAAGCGCGGTGTCGGCAAGGTCGGCGGGTGTCCAGTCACGGTCAAGCGGCACCAGCACCGAGCCTACCGCCTGCACGGCGTAATACAGGCACACCCACGGATAGGTGAGCTTGCCGATCAAGGCAATATGCTTGCCCGCACAGCCGTGCGCGTGGAGCGCGGTAGAAAGCGCACGGACATCCTCGCGGAGTACCTCGTAATTTACCGTCACGATATCCTTGTCGGACGGACGGACGCGGTAGGAATATGCGATCTTACCGCAATAACGCTCACCGATGTCCTCAACGAGGTCGCGGATGTTTTCGTATTCGTACTTTTCGTGGAGTATATCGTTTTTCATAAAGGCTTCCTTTCAAAGATCGGAGAAATGATATCCCATTTTATTATATACGATATTATACACGATTTTTCGCCGTCTGTCAAGCCGTTCTTGACTTTTTGCCTTTATACCTTAAAGCGACGGAAAGCATCGGCAAAAAAGCAAAAACGCTCTTGACGGGCAAGACAATCCATGCTATACTAACAACGAATACAAGTCGGAGGAGGATAACGAATATGCAACACGATTATAATTATCACACGCACACCTTCCGTTGCGGTCACGCAAGGGGAACCGAAGAGGAATACGTCCTCCGCGCGATTCAAAACGGCATTCGCTACATGGGCTTTTCGGAACATTCCGAGGTTTTATACAACGAAGAGGAAAGCAAAGCGTACGTTGCGGAGATCTGCCGTCTGCGCGATGCCTATAAGGATAAGATTGAGATCCACGTAGGCTTTGAATGCGAGCATTATCCCGAACGCTTTGACGAGATGCTGAAAACGGCGACCGCGCGCGGTGCAGAATATCTGCTTCTCGGTCAACACTATCTGCCCCTCATTTATGCCGAAGGTAAGCATACGCACTATGGAACAAGCGATAATGCCCGCCTCCACACCTATGTTTCCACGCTGATAGACGGCATGAAAAGCGGCGTATATACCTACATCGCACACCCCGACGTGCTGAATTTCGTAGGAGACCCCGCCGTCTACCGCGAGGAGATGCTCCGTCTCTGTCTTGCCGCACGCGACTATGACGTACCGCTTGAGATCAACTGTCTCGGCATCCGTGAAAAGCATATACGCTGCTATCCGTCGGATCGCTTTTTCACAATTGCAGGCGAGGTCGGTGCCCCCGTCACCATCGGTTTTGACGCACACGACCCCGACTCCGCCTACGACGGCACATCGCTCG
>JAZLAP010000008.1:0-9751 GCA_045613265.1 Eubacteriales bacterium
ACTTCTTCTCCGGGTTTTGCGTCAATATAGAGAAAATCGAGTGTTTTGTCGCCGTTAAGAATCGCAATAGGATTGTGATTCGCCTCCGCATAATGCGGTGTCATCGACCACTTCATTCTTGCCGCCATATCATTCTGATACGCGGTACGCCATCTTCCGACCGCCGCCAGCATGCTCTTTCGGTGAAGTATCCCGCATTCCTTATCCTCATAAGTATCCACGTCATCGCGGTACATATAAAAGGGAGTGTCCTCGCAAAGCTGTGTTGCGGTAAAATGCTCTGCGGGAACATTCTCGGAAAGCGTTCTCGTAAAGCGTCCGCCCCAACCGCCGTAATGCGGGAAAAGATAGCTCTGCAAGCCGTTGTTCAACAGAAAGAGAATAGACGGACTGTCTGTCTCGAGTCCCGCCCGCGCCATCGGATAGACTCTGCCGAGCGGGCCTTGCGTCTGCATGTTTTTGCGTACCCATTCTTCCGAAACGGTAGAAAGGTCGCAAACCGAGCTGTTATGCGGAAAAAGTCTGCCTTCCCCTTTTTTCGGGGTTTCGGAAAATCCCCAGAAGGCAACGTCGGAACGCAGCCATTTGATCTCGGGATAACGGTGCATGATCCACGCACCGCAATCGTCCTGACCGTCAATGTCATACACCGAAAGACGCGAAAGAAGCACGCGCATCTCGTCACGCGAGTATTCCTCGCTCATATCGAAAATCGCCTGTGCGAGCGTGCCGCAACCGCCCCAAAGCGCGATCCATAACGGGCGGGGATCTTTTTTCTCTATTGCCTTGCGGATAAGCACCGATCCCGGATTTGATAAGCCCTCGCCAACGTTATATTCCTCACTGTTGCGGTACTTTTCGACGTCCTTTTTCCGAGCCTCAATACCTTCACGCGAGATATTCACTCGCTTTTTCATATTGACAAAACTCGTACCGCGCTTCACTCGCGAGCGAAGATATTCGGCGGTGGGGTATCCTTTGGCGTGCTTTTCCAAATTCCCAACAACTTTTTCATAAGCATTGATGACATCGTGAATACGCGTCATATACCCCTCGTCACTCGTATCGGGACCGCACCATGAGGCATTAGGAATGATGCCCTCTATATCATACTCGTTCGCGTAGAGAAGCAATCTGACGAGCGACTGTGCATCATCCGGCTCGCCCGTCCAGGGGCCAATGTCGGTCAGTACGATCAGTCTTGCTTTTTCCATATCCTTATCCTTTCAGAAGCTTACGCATCAAGCGGCTTGCTTCTACTCCGTCCTTCTTTGCAAGAACCGATGCGATTTCGTCCATGTCCGCCTTGTCAATAAGGCTTTCAAGGTAGTCGAACCAAAGAGCCGACTCGTTCACCGCCTCGCGCGATTCCTCGCGGTAGGGGAACTGGTCGAAGGTGATATAGCCTGTGTAATCGGTTCTGCGAAGCCAATAAATAAATTCAAGGTAAGGAAGCGTGTTGACCGAGCCTGCGATCATATCGTCATCCCAGAGTCCGTTGTTGTCGTTCATATGGATACAGAAAAGCTTGCCGCCGTACATCGAAAGAAGCGCCACCGATTCGGCGGGATTCTCTCTGCCGAAAAAGGCGTGACCGTAATCCATCGCAATGCCAACGTTTTCAACGCCGAGCTTCTCGATCATGAGAAGTGTCCCCGTCATCGTGTCTATGTAGCTGTGAATGCGCGGCTCCTTCGGCTTGTATTCGAGGGCGATGTTCATATGAGGCTTATAACAAGAAAGCTCCTTTATTGCCTCACCGAACAGCGTCCTTTCCTTGACGTAGTCTGCTGAGAAAAGATAGTCGTAGCCATCCTGACCCGGCCATATGGCAAAGGTCGGGCAGCCGAGCTCCTCGGCAAAATCCATCGCGTTCTTCGCGTCGGCGATGGCGCGGTCGCGCACCGCCTTGTCGGGTGACGAAAATGTGCCCTGCTTGAAGACGCGGTCTGCCGTCGAGTCCATCATCACAGAGTTGACGCGGAGACCCGTGCGGGCAAGAGAGGATTTGATTTCATCTTTTGCGGCGATATAGTCCGCCGTCATATTGAGATCGACTGCCGAAAGAAGCGGAATGCTCGCGACGCGGTCAAATTTTTCGGAGATGGTAAAGGGCTTCTCGGAATACGCCGCACAGTAGCGGTCGGAGAAGGTGCCTACGTGGTCGATGAATACGGAATATTTACGGTTTGCCATGATATGTACCTCTTTCTTTTCGTTACGCCTTGCCGGACGAGCCGCAAAGCTTTATTTTTTCGATGCAAAGAGCGTAGACCTCTTTGCGCGCTTCGCCCATGTATTTCTTCGGATCGATGACGCTTTCGTCTTCGAGAACGCGGCGTGCGCCGACCGTCGCGGCGGCGCGAAGCTCGGTTGCAAAATTCACCTTGCACATGCCGAGCGAAATCGCCTTCTTCACGCTTTCCTCAGGAACGCCCGATCCGCCGTGCAGAACGAGCGGCGTGTCGGTCGCCTCGCGGATGGCGGCGATACGGTCAAAGTCGAGCTTCGGCTCGCCCTTGTAAAAGCCGTGTGCCGTACCGATAGCAATCGCTAAAATGTCAACCTTGCTTTCCATTACAAAGGCTTTTGCCTCGTCAACGTCGGTGTAGGTCGCCTCGGCGGAGACGTTATCCTCCTTGCCGCCGACCTTGCCAAGCTCGCATTCGAGCGTGACACCCTTTGCTTTCGCTATCTGTGCAACCTTCTTTGACAGACGGAGATTTTCCTCAAAGGGAAGCTTCGAGCCGTCGAACATGACCGACGAGTATCCCGCATCGATGGCTTCCATCACACCGTCGAAGGATGCGCAATGGTCGAGGTGGAGCGCGACGGGAACGCTTGCGTTTTTGGCGGCTGTTTTTACCATAGCCGCCATCATCTCCGCGCCGATATAGGCAACGGTCGGTGTCGTCGTCTGGATGATGACGGGAGAGCGCATATCCTCCGCCGCCTTGACGATGGCTTGCAGCATTTCAAGGTTTTCCGCATTAAACGCGGGGACGGCGTAGCCGCCCTCCTTGGCTTTTTTTATCATTTCATAGGATGAGACATACATTGTTGGTTATTCTCCTTTTGCCATCATTGCCGCGACGCTTTCTTTCGAGATTTTGCCTTCCATCGGGCCGAATGCGGCGGTGTTCAAGGCGGCAGCAGCAGAGGCGATCTTCGCCGCCGTTCTTACGTCCTTCCCCTCTGCAAGCGCGACAAGAAATGCGCCGTCAAAGGAATCGCCCGCGCCCGTGGCGTCAAGCGGCTCTACCTCGTAGATGCCCTGCGAAAATTCACCGTCTCGTGTGAAAACACGGCAGCCCTTCGAGCCGTTTTTTAGAGCGATGATTTCGAGAATTTCATTTTCAAAGCATTTCTTGACAGCATCCTCGACGGTGTCGCAGCCGCTGATCATGAGCAGCTCCGAAACACCCGGCTGGAACACGCTCGTCACCGCCATCACCTCGTCGACGAGGGATGCGTTGCCGAGAAGCTCGGGGCGGATGTTCGGGTCGAAGGAGATCTTCGCGCCCTTTTCCTTAAAGGCGTGCATCGTTTTGACGATCTCGCGTCCAAACGCCTCGCTTGCCATCAGAGAGCAACCCATGACGTGGAAATAATCGGCATCGGGGAGCTTTTCCTTTGGCGGCATCTTCGGCATCGCCGCGGGGGTGTTGCCGATATGGAAGATGAACTTTCGTCCGCCGTCTGAGAAATATGTAACGAACGCACAGCCCGTCGACGCTTCGGTGTATTCACCGACAAGCGAGCAGTCGACGCCGTCCTTCGTCAAGCGATCCGTGAGACACCTGCCGAAATCGTCCTTGCCGACACCGCCGATGATGGCGGCGGAGTGACCGAGCTTTGCGACGGTATCAATAAAGATAGCGGGGGCGCCGCTCGGGAACGGACCTAGGAAAACGCCCGCTTCGTTAAGAGGTGCGTCGACCTCGTTACGCATGATCTCAACGATCATTTCGCCCATCGTACAGATCATTTCGTTACCTTCCCTCGAACGTATTTTTCAGGAACGAAAGCGATGCCTTGATATCGGCATCCATTTTTTCGGAAGAAGCACCGCACGAAAGATCGCGCCATACCTTAATGTCTTCCCCGACCTTACCGCCCATCGTGACGAACGGTTCCATGACAACGCCCGCCTTGTAATCAATGTCGCGGAGTGCCTTGCCGATCTCATTCCACGGCAGATGTCCCGTGCCGGGGAGCTTGCGGTTTCCCTCTCCCACGTGTAAATGTCCGAGGCTCTTTCCCGCGAGGCGGATCGCATCAGCAATATTATCCTCTTCGATATTCATATGGAAAGTGTCAAGCAAAAGCTTGCACGCAGGCATATCAACGTCCTTGACGTAACAAACGCCCTCCTCCGCCGTGTTCAGAATGTGCGTTTCAAAGCGGTTGACGACCTCAAGGCAGAAATCGATGCCGAGATCACCCGCCGTCTTTGAAAGCTGTTTCACGCTTTCGATGGAACGTGCCCGAATGCCGTCTTTATCAAGATCGCTAAAATCGTTGGGCCAATAGGTGTACATCACGCCTGCAAGAATCCGCGAATTCAACTTTTCCATATTCCGCATAATATCCGAAAGAAAATTAATGCCGCGCTCACGCGTTTCCTTGTCTGCCGCGCCGACGTCGTACTGCTTCGCGGGGCCGATATTTGAGGTCACCGATATGCCATAAGCATCACAAACAGCGCGGATCTCCGCAAGCTCCTTATCCGAAAGGGTCAGAAGATCCCCTGCCGATATTTCCAGAATATCAAAACCGATATCCGCCGCTTTTTTTGCAAAATAACGATAGTCGCCCGTCCATTCATGCGTCCAGTACGCATAAAGAGTTCCGTATTTCATCTTTGCTCTCCTTATTGTTTTCATCTGAAATAAAATAAAAGTGGCATCCCACATCTATATTTTACGAAAATTCGCTTTGCGAGACAATGAAAGATTGTTGCTTGTTTTTTGCACTTTTGTTGCTTTTTGTTGATTTTCATTTCCTCTTATGGTATGATAGTGGTAAGAAAGAAGACAGGGAAAGGAACCGTAGATGCGTAAAGAATTTTTCAATACGAAAAACCAAAAAACCGGACTCTATATGGTCAACTGCGGTTATGAGGATTGTATCGATCATTTTGTTGCCTATCCGCAAATACGAAAATATTACCTGATCCATTACGTAACGAAAGGCTCTGGATTTTATGAGGTCAAGAACCAAAAGTTTTTTGTAAAAGAGGGAGATATTTTCATCATATATCCCTATGAGCTGATCTCCTACTATTCCCCCGACCCCGCAAACACATGGTCGTTTTGCTGGATCGGCTTTTCCGGTGAGGATGCGCCGCAATACGCCGCCCTTGCAGGTTTGGCCGATTACACGCGTACCGTGAAAAATCAAGATTTTTACACCGGTGTAAAGCAATGTCTCGATTACATCATTGAGATGAAAAAAGAGCGTGCCTCGATCTCGCAATTCAAACTTACCGCAACGATCATGACCTGCCTTTTTGCCATTTCGGATAAGAAGCATCCGCTCACCGAACGGCGCGCAGAATATGTTGACCGTGCGATCCGTTACGTTGAATACAACTACATGAACGGCATAACGACGAAAGACGTTGCCGAGCATCTGTCGCTCGACCGCACCTATTTCTACCGCATCTTCAAAGAGCGGCAAGGCATTTCGCCCGAGCAATATATCGTGGAATACCGTGTCAAAAGGGCGAAGGAGCTGCTCTGCTTCAGTCAGTATTCCATCAACGAAATCGCAACCTTTGTGGGTGTGAAGGACGTTTACTACTTTTCAAGGCTTTTCAAGCGTATTGCAAAGATCAGCCCTACCAAATACCGAAACGAAAAAAGAAGCTCCCACAGCTCCTGAAAATCAATTAAGCAAAAAGGCGGTTTTTATATGAAAAATGCAAAGCTGCGGCTCGCGGTGCTCACCGATCTTCACTATACGGGAACCGACGACGTCGACGAAAAAAGCGGCATCTCCTACAAGCATTTCAATAATTACACACACGAATACGACATTTACGGGTGGTCGAGCGACAGAAAGCTGACAGAGGTCGTAAACCAGCTTCTGAACGACTACAAATGTGGTCGCATCGATGCGGTATTTCTTCTCGGTGACAACGCGATGAACGACGGAAACTACCGCAACTTCTGCGAGGAGCATCTTGCGTGGAAGGATGGCTATGTGCAACGCTACGGAACGATGGACGATTTCTTCGGCGGGTCGCCCATGAATGTCTCCGCCCTGGTGAAGAAAAAACATATAGACCGTCTCATCAAAGCGGGCATCCCCGTCTTTTCGGCAAACGGTAACCACGATTACTGTATGCGGTATCTCAGAGATGAAAACGGCAAGGGGTACCTCGATTATTCCGCGTGGGAAGCAATGTATCACTACAAGGAAATGTTCGGCTATACCGAAACCGAGTATGCTGTCCGATTCGCACGGCGCGAGGGACGTCTTATCGTTTACACAAGGCTTTCGGACGCGAGGCTTCTTGCATTGCACGCCGAGGGCTTTACCTCACTCGTAAACGACGTGCAACCGTCCGACGAACCGCTTGCCGCCTTCATTGTCGTCGACCCCTTCGGCGTCGAGACCTTTAAAAAATACCTGCACTTCGGTACGCCGAGCGGTGTTCCCGTTTACGGATATGCGTGCCAGACCTTCCGTTGCGAGCGCGGCAACGAGGCGCTTCTTCGCAAAATGGCGAGGGATACGATGGACTATCCCTTCTCCGCTTTGCTCGGACACCTTATCGGTGCCGCCGATATGTATCGGCCCGTCGTCAAGGAGTATGGGATCGATGCCGTTCTCTACGGCGATGTACACACCGAGCAGGAACACTATGACGAGGACGGAACGCCCATCTTCTGCTGCGGTCATTATGCAGCGGCATACGACGTCGATAGCTACACGCTGAAGGACGGAAGTCCTGACCTGCAGTACCATAACGAACGCGGCAAAAGCAATACGATCTGGGGCGATATGATGCGCCATCCCTGGAATCACATTGAACTTTCCGTGGGAGAGAGCGATTTCGAGCTTGTCCGCGTCCGCGCCCCCTTCTTCTACGAGAATTCCGCCCAGGACCGTCTGACGAACGACGAAATTACCGGACAAGACCCCGCCCCCTTCCCGTACCTGCTTCCCGACGGAAGCTTTACCTACGACGAAAACGGACAGATCGTCCTTTCGGGTGTTGAGCGTTTTACTGCAAATGACGGTTACACCTACGACTGTATCCGAGCGGGCAAAAAAGCCTTTCGCCGCCCACGCCTTGACGAAAACGGCGAGGCGATGCGATCCTTCTTCTATGTATCGACGGACGGAAGCGCCAAGGAGATCGACCTTTCGCGCGACGCCGTTTACACCGATATCCGCAAAAACCACAAGGAAAAAAGCAAAGATTTCGTCGGAGACGTCTCCCCCGAAATCGAGATAAAGAACGGTGAAATCCTTCGCGGAGCCGGTTGGATACACTTTTCCTTCCTCTCCGACTACGTAGACGAAAACGGTAACGCAACATCCCCTGTCACACCGCGCCGCACGCTTACGCGTCGGGCCATTTACGGCTTTGACGTGCCGCGCAGCTATTATCATAGATACCGCTTCCCGAAAAAGCGGAAGGGATAACGGAGAGGGCGTGCATTTCGTGAAACTCACGCGCTCTACGGCAGGACTTTACGGTCACCCCGACGCAAGCGGTCACGCATCGTCTGCTGAGATCCTTTCCGCATATATCGAAGGTCTTCTCGCAGACTGATCCCAAAAGCAAACGAAAAGAGCAAGCGAAATTCGCTTGCTCTTTTCGTTTTGTATATAGAACCTCCCGTGGAAATGTTCTCCGTTTCCACGGGAGGTTCCATTTGTCTCCGCGTTAAAGGCTTAATTCATATGCTTCAAGCCTTTCAAGCAGGATGTCCTTGCCGCGCGAAGTAAGGGTGATTCTTTTTCCCTGCATTTGCGGGGGCAACTCTTGCCGTCAATGCTGCATTTCCGTGAGGCGTCATCTCGGTCGCAAAGATCTCAAGGTTCTTCTCGTACTCGTACTTGCTTTTTCCATTGAAGCGGCGTGATGCCATAGAGCTTTTTGAAGGCGGCGATGAAATTCGATTCGCTCGAAAAGCCGAGGTAATAGGCAATATCGGTGACACCGTTTCCGTCCTCAAGTGCCAGAAGCGTTTTCGCGTATTCAAGCTTTGTGCGGAGAATGTATTCGTTCAGGCGGTAGCCCGTATGGCGCTTAAATTCGCGGCTGACATGCTCATGACAGTATCCCGTTGACGTGACATACTCCTCGAGGCTACGCTTTCTCGCGACCGAGGAATGGATGAAGGCGAGCAGCTTATTCAACCATTGCGGATAGTGGAGCGAGCTTCTGTCCGTGACGCAGAGGTTGAGAAGATTCAGGACGGTTGCGCGATAGCACTGTGCCGCGCGCGGCTCGGGCGACGTGGAAAGGCGTATTGCCTGTGCCTCGATCGAGCGAACATCGTGATAGGTGAGATAAAAGCGCAAAGGGGCGGGCGCACTTACGATGTCGGCGTAAAGATCATTCTCCGGCGCGGCAAAGCGACAGATTTCTTGCATGTCCTTTACGGATATATAAATATCGCGGTGTGAATAGCGAACACCCGCAGCGCGAAGCGGTACCATCATGTGACAGTCGCCCGGGCGTATGAGATAGGCATCTCCCGTCGAAAGCCGCTCGGTTTCTCCATCCTTCGTATGCTGCATCTCGCCCGATACGACGTAGAAAATCTCAAAAAAATCCTCATGCGTGTGATAGGGTGCCCCGGCGTTTACGGCGAGATAGGCGTAGCGGTTTTTGCTATTGTTCACTGCGATCTCAAGGGTATAGTTTTCAACGCGGCTCACTTTTTTATCCATCGGCATTCTCCTTTTCGCTTTTACTACATTTTATCATAATTGTCAAAAAAATCAAGCATTTTTTGGGCTTTTAATGGTCAAAAATCAAAAATCAAATATTTTTCATCAAAAAACAGATATACATTAACATCATATTTACTTTATAATGAAGATGCGGTAGTGTTTACCGCCAAAAACCCGAGATCGGAGTGTCCTATGAAAAAACAGTTTATTGCTATGACCGAGACCCCGTGCAGCTTTACGCAGCATATCCCCGCACCGCTTTTCCGTAAAAGCTTTCGCTTGCCCTTTACCCCCGAGGCGGCAACGCTTAAGATCGCGGGACTCGGCTTCTATATTTTGACCGTAAACGGAAAGGATATCACAAAGGGCGCACTTGCTCCCTACATATCCAATCTTGATCACTATATCTATTATGATACCTACGATCTCGCGCCATATCTTTCCGAGGGCGAAAACGTCATCGGCGTGATGCTCGGCAACGGATTTATGAATCCGTTTGGCGGCGCGGTATGGGATTTCCAACTTGTGCCGTGGCTCGCTTCGCCGCGCGTCGCATTTGCATTTTCCGCCGAATGCGGCGAAGACAAGGTCGAGTTTTCTGCTGACGAAAGCGTAAAAACACACGCTTCCCCCATCACCTTCGACGAATACCGTATGGGCGAGCATTACGATGCGCGGCTTCGGATCGACGGCTGGAACGAGGCGGGATTTGACGACAGCGCGTGGCAGAACGCGATTCCCGTCTCCGCGCCGCGCGGAGAGATGCGTGAAGCGACGGCAGAGCCAATCAAGGTCTACGGCGAGGTTCGTCCTATCTCGATCGAAAAGACCG
>JAZLAP010000009.1:0-4055 GCA_045613265.1 Eubacteriales bacterium
CAAGGAGATTGACGCCCGTGTCGGTGGAGAGCGACCAGTTGTTGTGCTTGCCGCTTCCGTTCACGCCGTCAAAGGGTTTTTCCGACAGAATGCAGATAAGATCGTGCTTTTTCGCTACCTTTTGCATGATCTCCATCGTAAGCTGGTTGTGGTCGGTGGCAATGTTGGTGGTGGCGAAAATAGGGGCAAGCTCGTGCTGTGCGGGTGCCGCTTCGTTATGCTCGGTTTTGGCAAGAACGCCAAGTCGCCAAAGCTCGGAGTCAAGCTCGTCCATGAATGCCTTGACACGCGGCTTGATCGTGCCGAAATAGTGATCCTCAAGCTCCTGTCCCTTCGGTGCTTTTGCGCCGAACAGTGTCCGTCCCGTATAGAGAAGGTCGGGACGCTTTTCGTACATCGTGCGGTCAACGAGAAAATATTCCTGCTCGGGGCCGACGGTGGTGTATACCGAGGTCGCCGTTCGGTTGCCGAACAGCTTAAGAACACGCATCGCCGCTTTGCCGATAACCTCCATTGAGCGGAGAAGCGGCGTTTTTTTATCGAGTGCCTCGCCACCGTAAGAGCAGAAGGCTGTAGGAATGCAGAGCGTATTTTCCTTGATAAAGGCATAGGACGTCGCATCCCAAGCAGTGTAGCCGCGTGCTTCAAAGGTGGCACGGAGTCCGCCTGACGGGAAGGAAGAAGCGTCCGGCTCGCCGCGGACAAGCTCCTTGCCCGAAAACTCCATGATGATCCTGCCGTTTTCGTTCGGGGCAATGAAGCTGTCGTGCTTTTCTGCCGTAATACCCGTAAGCGGCTGGAACCAATGCGTATAGTGGGTAGCACCCTTTTCGATCGCCCAATCCTTCATTGCATTGGCGACGATATTTGCTACCTCAAGGTCGAGATGCTTGCCCATTTTGATGGTACGCTGGAGCGATTTGTAGGTCTCCTTCGGGAGACGCTCACGCATGGCGGTATCGTCAAACACCATAGAGCCGAACAGTTCGGTTACGCTTTTCATACGGGAATCCTTCTTTCGCATTTCTATACATAATTTTAACTAATGCAAACGTTGCTAAATACAAATAATTATAACGCCCTTTTTTCGCTTTGTCAAGTTTTTTTGGAAATTTTAACGCTTGCGCGGATTTTCCCATCTGCTTGTCGCGGCGGTAACGCTTGCGTTTCGCATTCGTTTTGTCTGAAGAAAAAACGAAAAAGAAAGCAAAATGCAAACAGAGCGTTACATTTTGCTTTCTTTTTGTCAAAAGGGAAGCGCGATAACGCCAAGCCCCTCAAGCAGTATTTTGAGACCGAGCAGACAGAGAACGATGCCGCCGCAAAGCTCTGCGCGCGACTTGTATTTAGTGCCGAAGATGCTGCCCACCTTGACACCGACGGCGGAGAGAATGCAGGTGATGACGCCGATAGCGGCAGCGGCGAAGGCAAAGAGAGAAACAGAAAGACCGTCGAGACGGTAGGCAACGCCGACGGCAAGCGCGTCGATGCTGGTGGCAATGGCGAGAATGATCATGGTTTTGAAGGCAAGACTGTCGTCCATCTCGCCCTCTTCCTCTTTGGAAAAGGATTCCTTGATCATGTTGGCACCGATCAGAAGAAGCAACGCAAAGGCAATGTAGGCGCTGTAGCGCTCAACGTATGCCTCGAAAAGCGACGCGAGCAGATATCCGACGGTCGGCATCAGCGCCTGAAAAATACCGAACCACAGTCCGACGGTCAAAAGCTCCTTCAGGGTGATCCTTTTCATGGAAAGACCTTTACAGATCGCAACGGCAAAGGCATCCATGGAAAGGGCGACGGCGCACAGGATCAAAGACGGAACGTTCATTTTTGCCTCCAGAAGAAAAAAGCAGATACTCCGTATCTGCATCAAAAAAGACGTAGTACGGGCATGCCGTACATGAGTCTCATTCATTAAGGTAAGCCAGACGAAGATCGTCAGAATGTTGACTTACCACGCGATGATCGCGCAAACTACTCCCCCATGGGACGGCATTATTATAGCATAGGTTTTCACAAATGTCAAGAGCATGTGAAAAAAATGTGTTTTTTCTGTACTTTGTTGACAAACTATGGAATATGTGGTAAAATGTTATTAAAGAGTGCAGGGGGGCTTACCTTGTGCTCGGAAAGGATGATACTTATGTACGATGCAACCCCTATTTTTGAGTGTAGGGCACTGTCGAAGAGCTACGGTACGATGCCGGCGCTGAAAAACGTGAGCATTACTCTGCCGCGTGGACGGATGATCGGTCTTCTCGGCCCGAACGGAAGCGGAAAGACTACGCTGATCAAGCTTTTGGTCGGACTTCTGAAGCCTACGTCGGGTGAGCTTACCGTGGACGGCAACCCGATCGGTGAAAGGACGAAGGCGGTCGTTTCCTATCTGCCCGAGCGCAATTCACTTGCGCTTTCCCTGACACCCGAGGAGCATATTGCATATTTTCGGAATTTTTTCCCCGATTTTGACGAGCAGCGCGCCCGTCTGATGATGCAGGATCTTGCCGTTCCGATGGATAAGCCGATCCGCAATTTTTCAAAGGGCATGAAGGAAAAGCTGCAGCTGATCCTTGTAATGAGCCGCAGAGCGAAGCTATACGTGCTTGACGAGCCGATCGCGGGTGTGGATCCCGCCGCGCGCGACTACATTATGGACACGATCTTCAAATTGCGCGATCCCGATTCGACGCTGATCGTATCCACGCACCTGATCGGCGATATTGAGTCGGTTCTTGACGAATTTATTTTTATCCGTTACGGCGAGCTCGTGCGCTACGATTCGGTGGAAAGCGTGCATCAGAGCGGCGAAACCGTGGATAAGCTTTTCAGGGAGGCGTTTAAATGGGTAAGCTGATCCGATATGATGCAATGCGCCTATGGCGCTTCGGTCGGATATTTATGATTATTTTGGCGGTATCGGCACTATTGTCGGCTCTCCTGATCGGGTGGGCGCTCAATATGCTATATGCATCTGCCGATTTCAATATGTCATACAGTATTCTTCCTTCTATGATGATGATCGCAGGGGCGTTTCTTCTTTTTGGCGGCATCCTTGTCCTCGCTGCATTTCCGTTTCTGGTGTACGCGCATTATTATAAAGGTATGTTTTCCGACGAAGGCTACCTGACGAACGTTTTGCCGTATAAAACCGAAACACTGTTCTATTCCAAGTTCCTTACGGGAACGATCGGAACGGCTTTGTTTTACGTTTATGGCGCAATCTGCGGCATCGTTGCCCTTATTCTCTGCATGCTGGTGACAGGGGCGTTCGGAACGGATACACCGACGGTCGATACGACCTATCCCGTATACGTCCCGAGTGTCTTGGGAAACCTTGCCGTTCTGACGGCGATCCTTGATGCGATCGTTTACTTTTTCGCAAGCTTTGCGCTCGTATATTGTATCATTACCGTCGTGTCGCTTTTTGTCAAGAAGGCGCGGCTGATCGCAGGTATCGGCATTTGTTACGCCGTGTCCCTGGTCGGCAGTCTCATCTTTGATCTGATGATTCCCAGTATCGTGACGAACGCTTTTCTTGACAGAACGATGAATTACGAGTTTTATAGCGATCTTTCAAGCTTTTTGTCAATCGTGATCCGTCTTTTGTATCACATCGCTCTGTTTCTTGTTTCCTTCATGTTGAACAGACACCTTTTGCAGAAAAAATTAAATCTCGAATAACATAACTCCGAAAGCGGACGGTCGTCGAACCGTCCGCTTTTTTCTTTTTTTGGAAAAAGTGCATTAAAAATTCTCGAAAAACAAACAAAGTGTGTCAAAAAACACAAGAAATACGCGAGTGCTTGTGCTATAATATAAGCGGGAAGACATTTTTATTTTGTAGATATTTTATAAAGAGGGAGAAAATTCATGAAAAAGAAACTGATCTTTCTGTTAACGCTTTGCTGTTTGGCAACCTGTATGTTCGCAGTCAGTGCCTCGGCAAGCGAGCCGTACACGGCAACCGTTACCTGGGAGAGCGGCTTTGTCCGTAATACGGCAAACTCTACAATGGCAGAGGGCGGACTGTACGGCGGCAATAACGCCTTCTC
>JAZLAP010000010.1:0-13783 GCA_045613265.1 Eubacteriales bacterium
AAGAGCGTTACGATGCAAAAATCGCGGATGACGGTCTTGGATGCTTCGTCACTGCGGATGGCATCAAGTAACGCAAGCGATTCGTCCAGCGAAAGAAATTTCGGGAGTGCCGAATTTTTCTTTGGCGACTCGATGTTGGCGATCGGATTGTGTTCGAAATATTTCTTTGTCTTGGTTAAAAATTTGTAGAAGGTCTTGAGTGCCGTCAGCTTCCGCGCGCGCGCCGCCCATCCGTTTTGCCGATCAGCGGCAACGAAATACAGAAAGGAGTACGCATCATCCTCGGTAACAGAGGCAAGGAAGGGGATATCTACGTCTCGGATATCGATCTCCGCCATCCTTTCGCGATCGAGCGGAATGCGCCGTTTTTGCGCCAGCAAATAACGGAAGAAGGTGCGCAGATCATACAGATACTCGCACACGGTCTTTTCCGAGCAGTTTTCCACAACCATTTTGTGCGATGCAAAGAGCCGCGCACACTGCGGAAAGCTTTCGATTTCTTCGCTTTTTAAGCTTGAAATTGCCAACTTTGTCCACTCCTTTTGCAAAAAATCAAGTTCTACACTATAATTATACAAAATTTTAATAAAAATTAGTGGATAAAGTGTAAATTTTCCGTGTTTCCCGTTGTTTTTTTTCGCGCAGTCGGTTACAATGTTAGTGTAAGAAAATTTTTAGGTGAATGTATGAGACTGATTAAAGAAAATTCGACACTTTTATGGCGCTTTTTTGTGAATCACATTGGCATGATGATCCTGGGTTGTCTGCTCAGCACCGTCGGGGCAGAGTATGACAACATATTTTTGTTTATGAGCATTTTTAACATTTGCTTTTACATGGCACTTTTGTATATTGCGGGATGGGATCAGGGTGCCAAGGACGTCATCCGTGCCGATGCGGGACGTATTCCGCACCGTCCGTGGCTGGGCTTTTTGATATCCGCCGCTTCCTCGTTTGTGACGATTGCCCTGCTGCTCGTTTTGATTTTCGGTTTCCTTTTCGGTTACGGCATTGCCTCTACCGATGCGGGAATGGGTGCGTTCGGTATTGCACGTATTGCCATCGGCTTCTGGCAGGCACCTTACCTCGGTGTTTGTAACGCGATCATGCCTACTTTATTCGAAGGAACCGAGGGCGTTGTAAGCTATTACGTTTTCGGATCGCTTGTTCCGCGCTCTACGTATTTTCTGGCACTTGTTATTTTCTACGTTGTGTCGCTTCTTCCTGCAATCGCGTGTGCGGGTGTCGGCTATTTATTCGGCTATAAGAATATCCGTATTTTTGCCTTTGGCGGCAGTAAAAACGGAAAGAAGCCTTCACAAAAACAGCATTGATCGTTATTCATAAAATGCATTCAATCTCCATACACTGGTAAAAACCGTGTGTGGAGATTTCTATGTTTTGTAAGATTTTATCCTTTCGGCGGTGCGATTCTGTGCGCGCCGTCGCTTCTATCCTCGTTGCATCGTTTGTTTTTTGCAGTATGGCGATTGTGTTTTCGCATAACCCTTTTGAGAGCGAAGAAACGCTTGCCTCTACCGATGCTTACACGCGTGTGGTGATTCTTGATGCGGGACACGGAGGAGAGGACGGCGGCGCGATCGGAATAAACGGCGTATACGAAAAGGATCTTAATTTGTGCGTTTCGCGGATGCTTGCCAACATGCTGCGCAGTGCGGGGGTTACCGTGATTGAAACGCGAACCGAGGATCGGCTTCTCTACCGCGAGGACGAGAACGTACGCGGCTACCGTAAAATGTACGATCTCAGAAATCGTCTTGCCGTTGCCGAAAACAATCCTGAGGCGCTATTTATCAGTTTGCATATGAATAGCTTTTCTTCGCCGCAATATAGCGGTCTGCAGGTCTATTACGCCAAAACACCGGGGAGCGAGCGATTGGCACGTATCCTGCAAAACGGCGTACATTCCACGTTGCAAAAGGACAATGCGCGAGAGGTTAAGGCGGCGGACAGTAACATCTATTTGCTTGACCGTACCGATAATACGGCGGTGCTGATCGAGTGCGGTTTTTTGTCGAATCCCCGGGAATGTGAAAAACTTTCTTCGGAAGATTACAGAAAACAGTTGTGTTTTTCATTGTTTTGTGGTATCATTACATATATGGACGAAACGTAAATGAGAGGTATACTGTACGATGAAGGCACCAAAAAGCATTTTTGTATGCACCGAATGTGAATACCAAAGTCCACGCTGGCTCGGGAGATGTCCCGATTGCGGCGCATGGAACACGCTTGAGGAGCAGGTACCTGTTATAGAATCGACCGCCGCGCAACGACCAAAGCGGACAACGGCACCTGCCGTGAAGCTTTCGGAAATGAAGCTTCCCGATTATATGCGATCGAAGACAGGCATGGGCGAGCTTGACCGCGTGCTTGGCGGAGGACTTGTGCAGGGATCCGTCGTTCTTCTGAGCGGCGAGCCGGGCATTGGTAAGTCCACGCTTCTTATGCAGATCGGCGATGCACTTTCACGGCAGTCTACCGTGCTTTACATATCGGGGGAAGAATCGGGCGGACAGTTAAAGCTGCGCGCCGAGCGTCTTTCTGCCGCAACAGGGGATATGTATCTTTTGACCGAGACCTCGGTTGACGCCTTGCTTGACGAATGCCGCCGTCTCTCGCCCGGCGTTATTATCGTGGATTCGATCCAGACGGTGTATAGCGAAAAGCTTTCCTCGTCACCCGGATCGATCGCACAGGTGCGCGAAAGCGCAATGGCGTTTATTACGTATGCCAAATCGGCGGGATGTGCCGTCTTTCTCGTTGGTCACGTGAATAAGGAAGGCGGTATTTCAGGGCCGAAGGTGCTTGAGCATATGGTGGATGCCGTACTCTATTTCGAAGGGGACAAGCGCCTTTCCTACCGCATGGTCCGTGCGATGAAGAACCGTTACGGTTCGACGAATGAGATCGGCGTTTTTGAAATGACCGATCACGGACTTCTTGAGGTGCCGAATCCCTCGGAGGCAATGCTTGAAGGACGAGCCGTTGATACCTCGGGCAGTGCCGTCGGTTGCGTGATGGAGGGGAGCCGTCCTCTCATCTGCGAGGTGCAGGCACTTGTGTCGCGTACCGTTTTTCCTGCGCCGCGCCGTACCGCCGACGGCTTCGACTATAACCGTATGTGCCTTTTGCTTGCCGTGCTTGAAAAGCGGATGGGACTTTCCTTTTCTGCGAACGACGTGTACTTGAATATTGTGGGCGGATTAAGGATCGACGAGCCTGCTTCCGACCTTACGGTCGCACTTGCCTTGATTTCCGGCTTCACTGACTGTATCGTGCCGCAGGGGGTGATCGCCTTTGGCGAGATCGGGCTGACGGGTGAGGTGAGAAGCGTGCCGCATGCCGATTACCGTGTGCGCGAGGCGATACGACTTGGATTTACGAAAATTTTGTTGCCGAAGCGCGATGTTAAGAAAACGATGCAGGCTTATGACGGTGTTGAGATCGTTGGCGTTCACAGTATTTTTGAGCTTTTGTCTTACCTGAAGAAAAAGCCTGTCCAACAGACAAAAAATACCTGATGTTTTTATTCTTGAAATACTCTTGCTTTTTTATTCGAATGATGTTATAATATAGAGGTATCTATTATATTTTGTAGTTTTTCTTTACCGTAAGCATAAAAGGAGACTGTTTTATGGCTCAGGAAACGATGCGCATCAATCAGGAGAACGACGAGGAAAAGATCACCAAGGAAGAGCTTACCGAGCAGAAATCCGCAGTGGATGCTTCCTCGGCGAGCGTATACGAGGAAGGGAATACTCCGGCACCCGAGGAAGAGCAGAAGCCGAAGAAAAGAAAGCGTCGCCGCGGCGATCGCAAGGACGGCAGACTTTTGCGCACGCTGACACCCTTCGCCAAGGTGATTCCGTTCATTATGCCGCGTCGCTCGGATGCACAGAACTTTTTCGAGGATGTGATCGATATCACGGCGGTCGAGGATTATTTGACCAAGAAGCATGCCGAGGGCTATAAGAACGTCGGACTCTTGCACGTGATCATTGCGGCGTATATCCGTATTCTCGCACAAAGACCGGGTATCAACCGCTTCGTTTCGGGACAACGCGTGTACGCGCGTTATGATATTACCGGCGTTATGACCATCAAGAAATATCTTGCCGTCGATTCGCCCGACACCTCTATCAAGGTCAATTTTTCTCCCTACGACACCGTGCTTGACGTTTGTGAAAAGTTTACGGCAACGGCGGAGAAGGCGTTAAATTCCAGTACCGATTTTGATAATACTGCCGCCGCGCTTTGCAAAATGCCGCGATTTTTGTTCCGTGCCGCTATTTCGTTTCTGAATTGGCTTGACTATCACGGAAGGTTGCCGAAATTCTTGCTTGATGTCAGCCCCTTCCACGGTTCCTTCGTCATCACCAGCATGGGCTCGCTCGGCATCGATGCGATCTATCATCATATTTACGATTTTGGCAATCTGCCCGTATTTATTTCTTACGGTAAGAAGTTTACCAAGACCGCCATTGAAAAGGACGGTAGCGTTTCGGCGCGTCATTACGTTACCTTCCGTGTTGTCACCGACGAGCGTATCTGCGACGGATATTACTATGCTTCCGCCTTCAAAATGCTGAAGCGCTACATCCAGCACCCCGAATGGCTTGACGTACCGCCTGCCGAGGTAGCGGAGGATATTGATTAAAACAAGAACCGTATACGTGATTGCAGGATCTGTGAATATATCGTTGTGGGCGATATGCCGTAAGGCAGATTTAATTGAAAAAGACTCAGGATTGGATACAATCCTGAGTCTTTTTTTGGAGCAGGTGACGGGAATCGAACCCGCGTATTCGGCTTGGGAAGCGGACACTCTGCCATTGAGTTACACCTGCACAAGCATTATTATAGTGCTTTTCTCTTCATTTGTCAATAGGAAAATCAAAAAAACAGGCAAAGCGAGGAGAGTTTTTCTCCTCGCTTTGTCGCATGATCATTATTTTTCGGTTATGGCGTCGATTTCGGCGAGTGCCTTCAGAAATGCATCGATATCTGTGACGGCTTTTTCTTCGCTGACGTCGTATTCTTCCAGCATTTTTGCAAGCAGGGTTTCTTTGTCGGCTCCTTTTTCGAGGATCTTCCAGAGAAATGCACCGCTTTCATTGAGCTTCATAATGCCGTTATCGCATTTGCCGCAAGGAACGACAACGTAGCTACCTGCAACCTCGCGCATAACAAATTCAGAGCGGATCTTCATTTCGATATGACTCCTTTCATGGTAGTATAGGCGAGCGCCGCCGCTTCTGTTGATATGTTACAATGAAGACGGAAGGCGGGGACTTCGGACAGAAGTGTATCCGAAAGAGAGAGAAGGGATGCAACCTTATCGGGGGCGTTCGGGATCAATAGCTGAGAAAGCAAAAGTTGGAGTGCTTCGTTCGGCGTGAGGCGTTCGATGCGGTTTTCACTGCCTCTTGCAAGAAAGCAGAGCGCACCGAGGGGAGCGGAACGGTTTTCGTTCCATCCTTCCTTTCCGCACCAGGGTGTACCGTATGCATGAAAACGACCGTTTTTCTTGCGGAGAATCGGTTTATCTCCGTTGATGATACGGACGTTGTTTCCGTACAACTCTTTCCAAAGCTTCAGATGCGTGGATTTTCCCGTTCCGCTGGGAGCAGAAAAGGCAAAAGCGACCCCGTCCTTCTCAATGACGGCGGCGTGTAAGAAAAAAGCATCGCGTGAGAGAAGGGCAGTACAAAGCTTTCGGTATGTAAGCGGTATTTCGAGAAAGGCATTCCGCGTTGCATCTTTACCGCTGATCCGTTGTTCTTCCAGAAAATCTTCATCGGTCGGCAGGATACTGAAATCCGGCACAGCGTTCTGATCCTTGGCGAGATAATCGCGGCAAAAGTGCAGAAGATGCGGATGACGTGGCGTGAGTGAGACGGTAAAATCGGCGATTTGATAAAGCGGCATAGTTTTCACCAAATAAAAACCCCGACGCCTCGCCCCGCCCGCAGGCGGAGCGAAAACGGATGTGATCCGAGCGTCAGGTGTTTTGCATCCAATATTTAAATTAGTGAACGATGCACTTTTCGGTGTCCTTATCGAAAATGTGCATACGGTTGGTGTCGATGGCAACCTTGATGGTGTCGCCGGCACGGGAAGTGGAGCGAGCCGAAACACGGGCGATGATATTCTTGCCGTTGGTCGCGTCCTCCTGACCGTCAAAGCCGAGGTACAGATAGATCTCAGCACCCATAAGCTCGGTAACGTCAACGGTGGTATCCATCGTGGAGTCGGGCATCGAAGCAACAACAGCAGGCTCGTCATGGATACATTCGGGACGGATACCGATAACGATCTCGCGGTCGATGTATTCCTTGAGGGCAGGCTCGTTTGCCTTGTCTGCGGGAAGCTTCAGGGAATTGTTGCCGAAGGTAACGTAGAGGTCCTGGCCCTTTTTCTCGAGCTTGCAGGTGATGAAGTTCATCTGAGGCGTACCGATAAAGCCGGCAACGAAGAGGTTGCAGGGCTTGTCGTAGAGATTCTGAGGCGTGTCAACCTGCTGGATAAGACCGTCCTTCATAACGACGATACGGGTAGCCATCGTCATAGCCTCGACCTGGTCATGCGTAACGTAGATAAAGGTGGTGCCGACCTTCTTGTGGATCTTGGTAAGCTCGGTTCTCATGCTTGCACGAAGCTTTGCGTCAAGGTTGGAAAGCGGCTCGTCGAGAAGGAAGACCTTAGGATCGCGGACGATTGCACGGCCGAGTGCAACACGCTGCTTCTGACCGCCCGAAAGAGCCTTCGGCTTTCTCTCGAGAAGGTGGCTGATGTCAAGGATGCGGGCAGCCTCTTCGACACGGCGCTTGATCTCTTCCTTCGGAACCTTGCGGAGCTTAAGACCGAATGCCATGTTGTCGAATACGGACATGTGAGGATACAGAGCGTAGTTCTGGAACACCATCGCAATATCTCTGTCCTTAGGTGCGATATCGTTGACGAGCGTGTCACCGATGAAGAGCTCGCCCTCGGTGATCTCCTCAAGACCGGCGATCATACGAAGGGTAGTGGATTTACCACAGCCCGAAGGACCGACGAAAATGATAAATTCCTTATCCTTGATTTCAAGATTGAAATCCGAGACGGCAGTAACGCCGCCGGGGTACTTTTTGTAAATATGCTTCAGGGAAAGGCTTGCCATATTTTGTTCTCCTTAAAATAATATATTTTAACACCAATATTGTACCAAAAAACAATCAAAAAAGATAGAGGGGATTTCTCCAAAATTTCAAGAATGCTTTTGTTCATGTTGCACAAATTTTGGGTTTTTCATTGAAAAATAGAATAAAATGAAACCGATAAAATTTAATTTATTAAAATTTTGATCCGATGAAGCCTGGATATGTTTTCTTTATTATGGATATTTTCGGCTTTGGTTATGCAAAGGATCAATCCTTTTGCATGTTTTTGCGTGTGAGGGCAATACGCTTGCGTTGGATATCAACGCTCTTGACGCGCACCTCAATCACATCACCGACCGAAAGCACGTCGTGGGGATTCTTCACGAATTTGTCCGACATTTCGGAAATGTGCAAAAGACCGTCCTGATGTACACCGATGTCAACGAAGGCGCCGAAGTCCACCACGTTGCGGACGGTACCGGTAAGGAGCATATCGGGAACGAGGTCCTTCATATCAAGCACGTCGGTTCTGAGGCAGGGGGCAGGTGCCGAATCACGGATATCGCGACCCGGCTTTTCAAGCTCACTGACGATATCAACAAGTGTCGGTTCGCCGCAGCCAAGCTCCTCGCAAAGCTTTTGCACGCCGTAACGGGAAGCACGCAGACGAAGCTCCTTCATTTTACCGTTTTTGATGTCCTCTTCGGTATAATCGAAGAGAGCCAGAAGCTTTTTCGTAATTTCGTAGGATTCGGGGTGGACACCCGTGTTATCGAGAATTTCTTTGGAATTGGGAACGCGAAGGAAGCCCGCACACTGCGTATACGCTTTTGCGCCGATTTTCGGCACCTTCAGAATAGCGGCACGGTTTTTAAATTCGCCGTTCTCTTCGCGGTAGGCAACGATGTTCTTTGCCGCCGTTGCGTTGATACCCGAAATATAGGAAAGCAGGGAATAGGAAGCGGTGTTTACGTCAACGCCGACGCTGTTTACACAGTCCTCGACGACACCGCCGAGAGCTTCGGTCAAACGGTTCTGTTTCATATCGTGCTGATATTGTCCGACACCGATCGCCTTCGGTTCGATCTTAACAAGCTCAGCCAGCGGATCCTGCAGGCGGCGCGCGATCGAGACGGCACTTCTTTGCGTGACGTCAAAGTCGGGGAATTCTTCCTGCGCAAGCTTTGACGCCGAGTAGACAGAGGCACCCGACTCGCTGACGATGGCGTATTTCACGTCGCGGTCAAGCTTCGGCAGGAGATCTGCGATAAAGCGTTCGCTTTCGCGGGATGCGGTTCCGTTGCCGATGGCAACGATATCGACGTTATACTTGTTGACGAGGCGGGTAACGATTCGCTCGCTTCCTGCAATATCCTCGCGCGGAAGCGTCGGATAGATCACGGCTGTGTCGAGCACCTTGCCTGTCTTGTCTACGACGGCAAGCTTACAGCCGGTACGGAAGCCGGGGTCATAGCCGAGAACGGTTTTTCCCTTGAGCGGTGCACCCATAAGGAGATTGCGAAGATTTTGCGAGAATACCTGCAAGGCGCCTTCGGATGCATTGTCGAACAGATCCGAGCGCACCTCACGCTCGATCGACGGATAGATCAGACGGTCGTAGGCATCCTTGATGACATTCATCATGAAGGGGATGACGGGAGACTTTTTGTTGGTAATAACACGCGAGGCGAGAAGTGCCAGTGCCGCTTCTTCGTCGACCGTGACGGAAACCTTGAGAAACTCCTCGTTTTCGCCGCGCGTAAACGCAAGAACACGGTGGGGACGGAGTTTTTTGATCGGCTCGCTGAAATCAAAATAGTCGGCGTAGGTCTCGCCGCCTTCTTCTTTTGCCTGCTTGGAAATAACCGTACCGTTTTCGTTGACGAACTCGCGGAGCATTTTGCGGTACTCGGCAACATTGGCAATTTCCTCGGCAATGATGTCGGATGCACCCTGGAGTGCCTCTTCTGCGGTCAAAACGCCCTTTTCCTCGTTAATAAAGGTTGGAGCAAGCTCTTCGATCGTAGGTGTGTACTCGTCGTTTTGTGCCATAATCGCTTCGGCAAGCGGTAAAAGCCCCTTTTCTCTTGCTACCGATGCGCGTGTTTTGCGCTTGGGTTTGTACGGACGGTAAATATCTTCAAGCTCAACGAGTGTTGCGGCGTTTTCGAGTGCGAAGGTGATCTCGGGTGTCATTTTGCCCTGTTCCTCAATGACCGAGGCGATGGTGGCACGGCGATCGTCCAAATTACGGAGATAGGTGAGGCGGTCACTCATCGTGCGGATGGTAATATCGTCAAGGCTGCCGGTGACCTCCTTGCGGTAACGGGCAATGAAAGGCACGGTGTTGCCTTCGTCAAGAAGGGCGACCGTTTTTTCAACCTGTGATTCGGTGAGGTTCAGTTCTTCGGCAAGCTTTTGTAAAATGTTCATGTTGTTGCTCCTTTAAACAATTGAGGTAGATGGGATTATTCGTTGGCAATCAGAACGGCGATCTCATCATCCGACAGGTATCGCCATTCTCCTTCGGCAAGCGTCGGATCAAGCGAAAGTCCACCGAAGCTTATGCGCTTAAGATAGGTAATTTTGTTGCCTCTTTGTAAGAACATGCGTTTGATCTGGTGGTATTTTCCCTCGGTCAGCGTGACGGTACCCGAAAGCCCGTCTGCATGGGGAGAGAGGAGCGCATCCTTTAAACGCTCACCGTCGAGCATCATGCCTTCGCGGAAGGCAGATATGTCCTGTTCGTTGAGCTTTGTCTCGCAACGGAAAAAGTAAACCTTTTCCGCATGATGCCGCGGAGACAGAAGACGGTGCGAAAGCACGCCGTCGTTCATCAGTATCATCAATCCCACCGTATCGCGGTCAAGCCGCCCGCAAGGGAAAAGTCCCATGCGTTGCAGTTGCTCGGAGAGCAGAGAGGTGACAACGGGAAGATTGCCGTCCTCGGTCGCGCTGATGTAGCCCGCCGGCTTGTTCAGCATGACGTAGGTGAATCTTCGGTATTGCACACGCTCACCCTTCAATGTTATCGCGTCGGTTTCGGGAGAGACATGATACGCGGGCTCCTTCACAACGGTACCGTTGACCGTGATCATTCCCGCGCGAGCCGCAGACTGCGCTTCTTTGCGCGATAAAAGCCCCAGCTCCGAAAAAAATTTGTCCAGTCGCATACACGTTCCCTTACGTTCAAAGCATACAATATATTTTAACACGGAATGCACGGGTTGTCAATCTGTTTTTTCAGTATTCCTCTTGTTTTTTTATACTTGATCAAGAATATAGAGGAATAAAAATATGTCAAACGGAAAAATAACGGAAAATATCCGAAAAGGTCTTTTCTTTTCGGAAAGTCTGTGCTATACTAATGATATATTGTAATTTATCGTTTTGTTTTGCATATTAACTCGTTATGGAAGGAAATAAAATGGAAAACCGTTATTTGAGCCTGCTTTACCCGAGCGAAGAGAAGGCAACGCTGTATGCCTCTGCCGCCAACCGCCCGCATATTTCGGATACGGTGTGTGACGAGCTTGGACTTACCGCGCTTTTTTCGCTGAAAAACAGTATGCTTTCGGAATATTTTACAAGCGATGCCGAGGTGATCCGGTACCGCCAGTCGGTCATTGCCGACATGCTGAAAACACCCGAGATCGGTGAGACATTGAATCGCGTTCTGCCGATCCTCTTTGATATACTTGAGATACGGAGCCTTGATACGCAGAATAACAGTACGGGCGAGTCTTATCTTTACAGTATCACCGAAATAGAACTTTACGTCAGCTGTGTCAACACGCTCTATACCGGCTTTTCGGAGTTGCGCGGTAAAGTAAAAAGCGAGGCTCTGTTGCATTTGTTCTCGGTCGTTCTGGAGCTTGCCGAGAGTGACTATTATAAGGAATTGAACCAAAAGCTGAAGGAGCTTTCTTCGCGCGTGCACGAAATCCGCAGTATCACGGTCGGCGTCAATCTTGACAACCAGCTTCGTCCGTCGGATGCAGGCGTGCTTTCGGTCAACGCCGAGCCCTTCAAGTCGGGTAAGATGCTCGATAAGATCCTGCGCATGAGTTTTAAGAACGATGCCTTTACCTGTATCGCGGCACTGCAGCCGTTCGGCAAGTCGCAGTCCGAAAATCGCAAAGAGGCATTGACGTCCGCCTTCAACGGTGCAATTGCCGAGGTATTTCGCGGCTCGGTGCAGTCATGGCGCAAGATCGCGGGCGCGTATGTTCTGGAGAATACGGATTTTCTTCTCCGTTTACTTCCCGAAATTGAATTTTTCACCCGTGCGGTTGCGCTCGTAAAGCGGCTGGAGGCACACGGAAACAAGACGGTGTTTCCTACAGTGCTTCCGATCGGGGATAAGGCGTTTGACAGTTCCGGTATCTATAATCCCGCTGTGGCTCTCGAAATCAGCGAGCCTGTTGTTACCAACGACTTTGCGTTTGACGATAACGGCAGGATCTATATTCTGACAGGGCCGAATCGCGGCGGAAAATCTGTCATTACGTGTGCTGTAGGTATCGCGCAGGCGATGCTTCAGCTCGGACTTCCCGTACCTGCTGAGAAGGCATCGATCAGTCCCGTTGACGGTATGTATACACATTTTCCCGAGGGCGCAGACGATACGATCGACAAGGGAAGACTCGGTGAGGAATGTGCGCGCTTGCGCGCGATCTGTAATGCTGTGACCGCCGACAGTATGGTGCTTCTTGATGAATCTCTTTCCTCGACAGGTGCGTACGAGGCGGCTTATATTGCGGCAGAAGTTCTTTCCGGCTTTGGCGCGATCGGTTGTCGCGGCATTTTTGCCACGCATCTTCATGAGCTCGCCGCATCCACCGAGACGATCAATGAGCTTTCCCACGGAGCGGGCGGTGTCACCATTGATAACCTTGTTGCAGGCATCGAGGAAGGAAAGCGTTCCTTCAAGGTGTACAGAAAGCGTCCTGACGGAAAGAGCTACGCCCGCGACATTGCGGAGCAGTATGGGCTTTCTTTTAAGGAGCTGACCGAGAACAGAGGATAAGGAGAAAGCGGATATGCATGATGCAAAGAAAACGCGCATTCTTTTTTTGACAGATCTTCATTATCATGCGCACCAGGCGGAAAATGAGGAGGCATCGGTCAACCAGTATGGTTATACGGGCGATGAGCGGATGCAGATTATGGTCGATTCGGTACTTATCGAGCATCGGAAAAAGCCGATCGATATGATTTTGATTCTCGGAGACCTCGGCGGCAACAATTATACGATCCGTCCCTATATGAGCGACGGCGTGATGGCGGAAGCGTCGGCGGATGCTTATTTCGGCAGTCGGGACGACTCAATCTATGCAGTGTATCACAGGTATCTTACCTCCTTTGAGAAGGCCGGCATTCCTGTCTACTGTCTCCCCGGCAACCATGACACTTACCCGAACGCACTTTGGGAACGTCTCTTCGGCTATGCGCGCGATTCGATCATCGAAATCCCCGAGGCGGATACCGCAATCCTGATGCTTGACCTTTACGGTCTTGAGCCGATGAATCCGTATTTTACCGCCAATCGCGAAACGCTTGCTGCCCGCAGCGCACGTACCGCTGAGGAAATGAAACGGCTTTCCGAGATCATGGAAAAGGCGAAGGGGTATCCGCGCGTGATCGCGTGTGCACATTTTGCAAACTTTGATCCCGACACGCGCGCCGCTCTTTCGGAATGCAAGAATCTTTCTCACTGCTTTGTCGGAGACGGACATGACGTATACAAGGTAGAAAGCAAATGCTTTCCGCTTCTGCCTATATATATGGTCGGAAAATTCGGCTATTCGATCCGCGAGGATATGAAAGTGCAGAACGGAAAGGGAACGAAATACGTTTACGTGAACGATTGCGGCGAGGCTTCGGTATACGTCAATGCGGCGACGGTCGATACCCGTCTTCCCGATTACGCTGCCTACCGTTTCCGTGCGGCAACCGAATCCGAGCTTGCTATTGCCGACATTCCGAAGGTTGCCGTGATTGAAAAGGAAGAAGCTGAACGGCATTTCGTGTGGAACTATGCGATCCTCGAGCTTGGAAAGCAGAAAGACGATGTTCGCATGGACATTGTATATCCCGAAGTGACCTATCACGGTATCAGCAAGCGCACAGGACATCTTCTGAAGCCGCACGGCGGTTGCTTTCCGTCGGTGCTTGGCGATTGGCATATGCCGTATACCGTGTGCGAGTTATTCGATCAAAAGAAGCAATAAATTCTTCCTTACAGTGTGAGAGAAGATAGGTACACGATACTTTTCTATTTGCGAGACATAGGAAAATTCGATGCATACGCCGAGAAAGCTACCGATGCACGGATGGCTTTGTTGGTGCAATAAGTACGGCAACCCTTACAAGGTAAAACGAAAGAACAAGCGTGCAAGGAAACACCCTTACATGCTTGTTCTTTTTTACTTGAATGTGATTTTTGCACGGTTTACGGCTTCAAATATTCCGTCAGATCCTTGTAAAGATAAAGCGAGCCGCAGATGACGGTAAGCTCACCGCGCTTTGTGGCGGCGCGATAGGCCTCGCCGATGCTCGGAAAAGCATCACCCGTGATTCCGAGGTCGGCGGCAGCCTTTTGCAGATCCTTTGCC
>JAZLAP010000011.1:0-1861 GCA_045613265.1 Eubacteriales bacterium
AGTTGTATCAAAGAAGCTCGATGCCCTGTGCTTTGCAGGCGGCGACCATACTGTCGGGCCAGACCGAGCACTGTACTTCGCCGACGTGCGCCTTTTCGAGAAGGAGCATACAGAGGCGCGACTGTCCGATACCGCCGCCGATCGTGAGGGGCAGGGTATCGTTGAAGATCATTTTATGATAGGGGAAGCGGAGACGGTCCTCGGCGTTGGCTTCGCGAAGCTGATGCACGAGCGAGGCGCTGTCAACGCGAATGCCCATCGAGGAAAGCTCAAAGGGGCAATCGAGAATGTCGTTGTAATAGAGAAGATCGCCATTCAGTGTCCAATCGTCGTAGTCGGGCGCGCGGCTATCGTGCGGCTTGCCGTCGCCGAGCGGCGCACCGATTTGCATGAGAAAAACGGTGCCGTATTTTTTCACGATCGCCTTTTCGCGCTCCTTGCCCGAAAGCGTGGGATACATCCGGCGCAGCTCTTCCGAGGTAATGAAGAAAACGTCGGGCGAAACGGTACGGGTGAGGGCGGGATATTCGCGATTGACGGCATTCTTTGTGTCGGCGACGGCGGTGGCGATGCGGCGCACGATATCCTTTAAAAACTGCACCGTGCGATCCTCGCGGCGGATCACGCGCTCCCAGTCCCACTGGTCAACGTAGATCGAGTGGAGATTGTCACAGCTATCGTCGCGGGGGATGGCATTCATGTCGGTGTAAATACCGCTTCCTGCGGTATAGCCGTAGCGATAGAGCGCCATGCGCTTCCACTTGGCAAGCGACTGCACGACCTCTGCCGTTCCCTCGACCTCTTTCATCGTGAAGGAGACCTTGCGCTCAACGCCCGAAAGATCGTCGTTAAGACCGCTCTCGGCAGTCACGATCACGGGCGCGGTTACGCGGTCGAGTGACAGGGCGAAGGAAAGCGCGGTCTGAAAGAGATCCTTCGTCAGCTTGATCGCCTTCTGCGTTTCGTAAAGCGAAAGCTTCGGCGTGTAGTTTTTGACAGAGTACATAAAAGCTCCTTATCTGCAAGTGTCAGCGAATGCTGCCGACCGTGCGCGGGTAGAGGATCACGTCGCGGATATTCTGAATGCCCGTGACGTACATGAGAATACGTTCAAAGCCGAGACCAAAGCCTGAATGCGGCACGGATCCGAAGCGGCGCAGGTCGAGGTAATCGCGGTAGTCGTCAAGGTTCATATTGCGCGCTTCCATTGCCGAAACGAGCTTGTCGTAATCGGCTTCACGCTCGGAGCAACCGATGATTTCACCGACACCGGGTACGAGCAGGTCGGTGGCGGCAACCGTTTTGCCGTCGGGATTCTGCTTCATATAGAAAGCCTTGATGTCCTTCGGATAATTCGTGAGGAAGACCGGCTTTTTGTAGATCTCCTCGGTGATATAACGCTCGTGCTCGGTCTGCAGGTCGCAGCCCCAGTCGCAGGGATATTCAAACTGTCTGCCCGATGCCTTCAGTTGCGCGATCGCATCGGTGTAGTCCACGATCGCAAAGTCGTTTTCAACGACCGAGCGGAGCTTGTCGCGGAGTCCCGGCTCGAAGCGTTGTTCAAAGAAGTCAAGCTCTTCCTTGCAGCTCTCCATGACGTCCCTGATGATATATTTGATCATTTCCTCGGCGATTCTGATGATGTCGGGAAGCTCGGCAAAGGCAACCTCAGGCTCAACGTGCCAGAATTCGGCGACGTGGCGCGGCGTGTTTGAGTTTTCGGCGCGGAAGGAGGGGCCGAAGGTGTAGATCTTGCCGAACGCCATAGCGGCGACCTCGCCCTCAAGCTGTCCCGATACCGAAAGTCCTGCACGCTTGCCAAAAAAGTCGTCTGCGTAGTATTCCTCGGCAGTCTTGTATT
>JAZLAP010000012.1:0-24771 GCA_045613265.1 Eubacteriales bacterium
TCCGGGTGGCGAGAAGGTAAGAGATGCGTGTGCAAGACGAGAAGTGCGGCGGTCGTACTCCGAGGTAGGTATCACTTTTGCTTGGAGTTACCGCCGGCACGAACGGGAGAAAGACACGCAAGCGAGGGCGTGCCCTCGCAAGCTTAGTCTTGAACGCCCCACCGGGGCGTTCACAGTTCGAATCCGGGTGGCGAGAAGGTAAGAGATGCGTGTGCAAGGCGAGGAGCGCGGCGGTCGTACTCCGAGGTAGGTGTCACTTTTGTATGGAGTTACCGTCGGCACGAACGGGAGAAAGATCGAGAGAAATTTAATATTTGAACCTCAACATATTCCAGGAATGCTTTTTCAGGACGATCTTGTCACGAAGCTCGACGTTTTCGGGCAAAACCTCTGTCGCTTCCTTCGTGTTTGTCGCCATTACATTATCGTGATATAGCTGTACGTGCTCGATCGCCGTACACGTACCGAAGTCCTCAAATCTGAGATCAAGCTCCATATCCTCGGTCAGTGAGCGATTTACCGCGAACACGCTGATCTCTCGCGTGTCGTCGTTAAAGATCACGGATGCCTCGAGATACGGAATATCCTTGATGTCTTCTTCCGTGTACGTGTCGCAATAAATAACTGTTTTTGCCACGGTGCCACGACCGTTCCTTGATGCATACAGGAAGGGATAGAAGATCGTCTGTGCCCATGCGGGACCACCGGTTTCGGTCATGATCGGCGCAATGCAGTTGATCAGCGTGTTGAAGCAGGAGATCTTGACTCTGTCACAGTTGTTCTGGAGCGTCATCATCATACAGCCGACGACAAGCGCGTCTGCCAGAGTGTAGATCTGCTCGAGGCGTGGCGATCCGGTTACCCACATATCCTTCTCGGGTGTTGCCACAGAAACGCTTAATACGTTCCACTCGTCAAACGCGATATGGATGTTTTTACTGCTGCGGAATTTTTCCTTCATTACGTCGCATATCGCAACGGCGGCCTTGATGAATTGGTTAAGCTCAGTGCTTTTTCCGAGAAATTTTGCCACGTTGCCGTTATTGCTGTAGTATTGATGAATGGAAATATAGTCGATCCAACCATAAGTATATTCGAGGAGCTTCATCTCCCAGTCGCCGAAATATTGCATGCCGCGTGACGAGCTTCCGCAAGCAACAAGCTCAATACCGGGATCAACGGCTTTCATTGCTTTTGCGGCAGTACGTGCAAGGATGGCGTATTCCTCGGGCGTTTTGCGGAAGATCTGTGAGGCACCGCCCATTTCGTTTCCGAGGCACCACACCTTAAAGCCGAAGGGCTTATCGAAGCCGTTTTTACGGCGCATGTTGGCATAATACGTATCGGTATCCGCATTGCAGTATTCAACGAGATTTCTCGCGTCATCGGCACCGCGCGTGCCGAGATTAACGGTATGCATGACGGTGGAGCCCACGCGATTCGTCCATTCCTGAAACTCGTCGATGCCGACCTCGTTGGTTTCGATCGTTTGGAAGGCAATCTCCAGCTTCTTCGGACGCTTTGATTTATCTCCCGTTCCGTCTTCCCAATTATACTGGGATACGAAATTTCCGCCGGGATAACGGATAAGCGACAGATTCAGCTGCTTCACAAGATCCATCACATCCGTGCGAAAGCCCATATCGTCGGCGGTTTCGTGGGCAGGCTCGTACAGACCACCATACACTTCTCTGCCGATGTGCTCGACCATTGAGCTGTAGAGTCTGTCATCGATCTCATCTACTATAAAGTTTTTGTTGACGATCATTTGTGCCTTCATAATGGTTAATCCTCCCTAATGTTATAGCCGAAGAGAGCCGAACCTGCAAGGTTTCAGTCGGCATAAATCTCCGTATACATCAGAGAAATTTGCTCGGAATATCCTATATTCCTTCGTAAATTTTCTTCGTCTACGAAAATTTCTGTCCGATCGAAACTGCAAGGCACCTCTCGGCATAGATCTCCGCATCCATCAGAGAAATCGGCTCGAAATTTACTGCGGAGTAAATATATCTAACGTGTACGTATCAGCTACGCCCACAAGGGTATTATAGCACAACGTATTCTCTTTATCTATAGAGGAACTTCCGCTTTTTTAGCATTTTTTTCTCGATCCTGCGAAAAAATTATTGACATTTTGAGGAAAGCGTTGTAAAATAAAAGCATAAAAAAATCATGCAAAAAGCATTTATGCCGACAGTGGCATGACAAAGCCGATGCGCTGTCACGAAGATTGCGGCAGGGAACTATCTGCTGAAAAAGCAAGAAAAGAGGAACCGGAAATGAAATATATCAATATCGGCCCTATGACGGCCTCGGCAATATCTCTGGGGTGTATGCGGATGGCGAGCCTTTCGGAGAGAGACGTGGATGCCATTATGGATTGCGCATTGATAAACGGAATCAACTATTTCGATCATGCCGACATTTATGGCGGAGGAAATTCCGAGCGTTTGTTTGGCGCATATCTTGCACGAAATGCAGGCGTGCGTGACAAGATGCTTATACAGACGAAATGTGCGATCCACGACGGGCAGTACGATTTTTCAAAGGAGCATATCATCGCATCGGTAGAAGGAAGCTTGTCGCGACTCGGCGTGGATCATGTGGACACACTTCTTTTGCATCGTCCCGACGCTCTGATGGAGCCTGAGGAGGTCGCAGAGGCATTTGATATACTGGAAAGCTCGGGGAAGGTGCTGCATTTTGGTGTTTCCAATCATAATCCCATGCAGATCGAGCTTCTGAAAACCGCCGTGAAACAACCGTTGATCGCCAATCAACTCCAGCTTTCGGTCACTGAGGCGGGGATGATTACGTCGGGAATGAACGTGAATATGAAAAACGCCGAATCGGTCATGCACGACGGAGAGGTTTTGAATTATTCCCGTATCAGGAGCATGACGGTACAGGCGTGGTCGCCGTTCCAGCACGGATTCTTTGCCGGGACATTTGTGGACGACGAGCGTTTCCCCACATTGAACGCCAAGCTTGACGAGATCGCGCAGAAATACGGAGTGACCAAGACAGGCGTTGCGGCTGCATGGATACTTCGCCATCCCGCCAATATACAGGTGATTGCGGGCACGATGAATCCTGTGCATCTGCAGGATATTTGCGCCGCGGCAGACATCAGACTTACGCGTTCCGAATGGTATGAAATTTATACCGCCGCAGGTCACTGCGTACCGTGATCGGGCAACAAAGAGAGATGAATCGGTATCTTGAAAATCTGAGCAAAATTGAGTTTGTTGTGACAGACGCTTGTACGGGAAGATGCAAGCATTGTTCGCAGGGAGAGCATACCTCAAACGCTGTGATCGATCCTGCGATTGCCGCAGAAGCGGTGAGAAAAATCACGGCAGAATATAACATCAAAACGGTGATGGCGTTCGGCGGCGAGCCGCTTCTTGCACCGCAGGCGGTCTGTGCGATCATGTCTGCCGCAAAAGAGCAGAAGGTTCCCGTGCGACAGCTCATTACGAACGGTTATTTTTCGGACAAAACCGATAGGATCCGTGAGGTGGTGCGGCAGTTGGCGGTTGCGGGTGTGAACGATCTTCTGTTGTCGGTGGATGCTTTTCATCAGGAGACGATTCCGCTTTCTACCGTCATGCTTTTTGCAAGCGAGGTGGTACGAAGCGGCATTCCGATGCGCCTTTCGCCCGCGTGGCTCGTGAGTCGAAGCGACGAGAATCCGTACAACCGAAAAACGCGCGAGCTGCTTTCCCGCTTCACCGGTATGGGGATTTCCGTTGGCGAAGGGAACCTGATTTTTCCTGAGGGGAATGCCTGTATCTATCTTGCCGACTATTTTAAAGGCATCGTTCCCGAGAATCCCTACGTAGAGGATCCGCGCGACCTGCGGTGCATCTCCTTTTCGGCAAACGGCGACGTTCTTGGCGGAAACGTGTATCGCTGCGACATTGTCGAATTGCTGAAAAATTACAAATAGCGAAAATCGTCGGCAGAGAGCAGTGAGGATTCTGATCAAAGCCATGAAAAACGAGATTTCGCTTTTTTCTTTCCCGATCTGCGGGTAAGGAACAAGGAGACCGAGTAGCGTTTTCCCGACCGCGAGTAGGCGCAAAAAGAAATAATAAATTTCAAAAAACTATTGCCATTTTCGGAGATAGGGTGTAGAATATATTCTTGTATTACAATAGACTGCGTAAGGGTGTATTATGAAATTTTTCAAGCCAAAGCTTTTCACGGTGTGTAAAGAATATTCGAAAAAGCAGCTCGTTTCGGATCTCGTGGCCGGGGTGATCGTTGCCATTATTGCGCTACCGCTTTCGATCGCGCTTGCCATCGCGTCGGGTGTCTCTCCCGAAAAGGGACTTTATACGGCAATCGTTGCGGGATTTGTGATCGCGTTGCTCGGTGGTAGCCGTGTGAACATTTCGGGTCCGACGGCGGCGTTTGCCACCATCGTTGCGGGGATCGTGGTACAGCACGGTATCGACGGTCTTGTGATCGCAACGCTGATGGCAGGCGTTATTCTTGTTTTGATGGGATTTCTGCGGCTCGGTACGCTTATTAAGTATATTCCCGAAACGATCACGGTCGGCTTTACCTCGGGTATTGCTGTCACGATCGTCATCGGACAGATCAAGGATTTTCTCGGACTGCGCTTTCCCGAAGGCACGAATGCCGTTGAAGCGATCGAAAAGCTCGAGGCGATCGCGCATTCGATCGGCAGTGTGAATCCGTGGGCAATCGGTACCGGCCTCGTTGCGTTGGTGATACTCGTTCTCTGGCCGAGGATCAGCAAGAAGATTCCCGCATCATTGATCGCGGTTCTTGTTCTGACGGTCGCCGTTGCATTACTACAGCCGCCCGTGAATACCATCGGTGATCTTTATACGATCAATGCATCGCTTCCGCCCTTTTCGCTTCCGTATTTTGATGGGGCGAAGATTGTTGCATTGATACCGAGTGCGTTCACCATTGCCACCCTTGCGGCAATCGAGTCGCTTCTCTCCTGCGTCGTGTCGGATAAAATGATCGGAGACACGCACAATTCCAACACCGAGCTGATCGCACAGGGGGCGGGCAACATCTGCTCGGCACTGTTCGGCGGTATTCCCGCCACGGGGGCAATCGCGCGGACGGCGGCAAACGTCAAAAACGGCGGGCGTTCTCCAATTTCGGGAATGGTACATGCGCTCGTTCTGCTCCTCGTGCTTGTGCTTCTCATGCCGTATGCGGCGTTTATACCGATGCCTGTCATTGCCGCTGTCTTGTTTATGGTGGCATATAATATGAGCGAGTGGCGGCATTTTCTCTCTATCTGCAAAACGGCACCGATATACGACAGGATCGTGCTTGTGCTTACCTTTCTCTTCACGGTGATCTTCGATCTGGTGGTTGCGATTGCGATCGGACTTCTTTTGCATTATTTGATCATGGCGGTTCGTAAGCTGCTTTTCGGACATCGGAAAGCGGAGTAAGAGCGGCATAAATGAGAGTGTATACATGACATAAGTTTGGCAGAAAAACCTATTTTTGAAGACAATTGACCGTTCGCGCGGTGGCAGCCTTTCATGACTGCCGCCGCGTGAGCGTTTTTTTGTTCATTTTTTTAAAAAAAGCGCCCCGTTCATAGATATGTTTTTATTTGTTCAATATTTGTTAATAAATATTTGCTATACTATTATAATGTAGAATTGTATAATAATACATCGTCGCTCAGACGGTTGCCGTATATAGGCAGAATGTACAGTTATTCTTGTGGCGAGGAGATGTCGATCATGCAAGAGGTTTCGATTCTGGTTTTTGACAGGACTGACGAATTGGATGAGCTTAAAATTAAATACGTTGCCGAGGATGTTTCCGATGGGGAAATCAACGGTGAAAGTGCATATCATATTTATCACGTAAGGCTATTGACAGAGCTTATTCTGCGTGAAATGTGTTTGGACGAAGCGCGCTATTCTTTTTCCGAGGAGGAGATAGATGCGATAGCAACGGCATCGACAATGCACGATATCGGCAAGCTGCGGATTCCCAAGGGTATTCTGGAGCATAAGGGAACGCTGTCAACGGTAGAGTACGATATTGTCAAAAAGCATTCGCTGCTCGGTGAAGCGATGATCCTCGAGGCACAGCGCGGAGAGGTGAGCGACGACATTGTGACGTACGCTGCCGAAATCGCCCGCAATCATCACGAGCGCATCGATGGTACCGGATATCCGGACGGACGCAAGAAGGACGACATTCCGATATGGGCACAGGTTGTTGCCGTTGCGGATTCCTACGATGCTTTGACGAGCGAGCGCAGCTACAAGCGTGCGTTTCCGCAGGACGTGGCATTGCAGATGATCGCAAGCGGTATGTGCGGAACCTTTGACGAATATCTTGTTGCGTGTCTTGTGCGCGTTGTTAATCATCAGTCGCTTGTTTCATTCCGAAAAAAGGTGCAGAAGCTGCGGAGTGTTGTCGGAGAATACGCGGAGATCACGCTTAAGCGCGTTTTGTTGATCGGCAACACCGAATATCTGGACAAGGGATTTGTACAGAAGACATTTCCGCAGAGCAAGGTGATGGTGGTTGGCAACTCGGAACTCGGCGGATCGGATAAGATACGGCTGTTTCGCGTCCGCAAGCCTTCGATCAAGGCGATACTTGAAACCTACGAATTTGATTTGATCGTATTCTTTGCGGCAGGACTGAGCTTTCATACCAATGCCAAAAATGATGCCGAGGAACTGAGAGAGGTTCTGAAATATTCGGCACGTTTGCAAAGAAACACGAAGATTTTGTATTTGTCGCCGCTCGATTCCTCCTTCGAGGACAAGACGGACAGAGCAATCATGGCGGCATCCAACGAAAGTTTGTGCGACTACTACTCGGTGAAGTATTCTCTTGACGTCAAGACGATACAGTTACCCTACTTGTATTCGGGTACATACAAAAAGGACTTTCTCTACAAGCTTTTTGATCAGGTATATCACAGAAAGACGGTTGAAATCCCCGAAGCCGCATTGTCAAGAATGCACTTTATTTCGATCGACGATCTTTCGGATCTGATCGTTCGCATTGTCGATAGCTGGAAGAGCGGCGGCGGCATTTTGAGTGTGGGAGATGAGTTTCAGATCAGCTTTGCCGATCTTGCCGAAAACATCCAAACGCTTGGAGAAGGGGTGAAGACTGAGTTTACCGAGTCCTATTGTTCGGGTGAGCTGAAGCTGGTCAACATGGCGCTTCGCAACGAGTACGGTTGGTATGCAAAGGTATCGCTTCTTGAGGATTTGCACGAGCAATATGCGCGTTTCGTGGCAACAAAGCAAAAAAAGACGCTGCTTGACAAGATCAAGGCGTGGATCGCCGAGCATTCTCTCGTCGTGAAGTTTGTGGAGCTTTTTCTTCTGTTTGCCGTATCCGAAGTCTTGGTACGCATGACGAAGTCTGCCGTAATCTTTTCTATCGTGGATTTTCGCACGATATTCGTTGTCATTATGGCAACGCTTTACGGACCTACGTTCGGTATCACATCGGCGGCAATGGCGAGCCTTTCCTACTTTATTGCGCGTATCGAGACGGGAACCAATGCGCTTACGATCTTTTACGAGCCGACAAACTGGATTGCCTTCGTTTTATTTTTCTTAGTCGGAGGGCTGTGCGGCTACGTGAATCTGAAGCGGCAGGATTATTGTCGGACGCTGCAGGAACGAAGCGGTCTTCTTGAAGACAAGCTGAGCTTTACAAGCGAGCTTTACGAGGATACCCTACAGGATAAAAGGGAACTGAAAAAGCAGATCATCAGCTCGAAGGACAGCTTTGGCAAGATCTTTGATATTACGAGACGCTTGAACACGGTAGCACCGCAAAAGCTTTATCTCAAGATCGTTGAAACCTTTGAGGAGGTTCTTGAGAATCAAAGCATTGCCGTATATTCGGTGCAAAAGGATTCGCCGTTTGCTCGTCTGGCGGTTGCCTCGCGGGATCTTCTCGGCGTTGCCTCTCGTTCGATTTCGATGGATACATATGCTTCTGTGATCGAGCAGATCCGAGAGGGCGGTATATGGAAGAATACCAAGCTTGATATTCACTATCCCATGTATGCGGCGGGGGTTTGTCGTGGTGAAGAGCTGATGCTGGTCATCTTCCTGTGGCATGCCGACATTCAGCAGAGAACGCTGTATTACGTCAATCTGTTCAAAATTCTGCGTGATCTCGCACAGATGTCTCTGTTGCGTGCATACGATTACGGCGCGGCACTTGCGGAAAAGCAATATATCAAGGGCACGCATATTATGAACGCACAGTATTTTGGAGAGTGCGTGGAAAACTATGCAGCGCTTTCCGAAAAGAAGCTGTCCTCCTATCTGATACTGACGTTTGATCTTTGCGGTCATACGTTGCAGGAGGCGGACGGGATTCTCTCGGGAAAAATACGGGCAACGGACGTTCTCGGCGTGACGGAAGAAGGAACGCTGTGTCTCCTTTTATCACAGGCTACCGAGGAAGACCTGCCGTTTATTCTTCCGCGTTTCCAGGGGTTAGACGTGATACCCACCGTATTGACATAAGAAAGGCAAGATATGATCTACATGGTATTGGCGGCTTTGCATATTGCCGCGTGCGTCCTTATCCTGCTCGGTATGCTGCGCGGCATTCTGAGGCTGCCGAAATATATGTTCTTCATCGCGCTGCTTCTCCCGTTCTGGGGGGAAGTGCTCGTGCTTGTTCTGCATTTTGAGATCGCCTTCGATCCCGATGATGCGATCGATCTTACGGTCGATGAGCATGACGAGGAATCGGAGATTTACCGCAGTGTGACGGTGGACGAAAAGCGATCGGTTTCGACCGTTCCGATCGAGGAAGCTCTTCTGATCAACTCTGCCCGTGAAAAGCGTTCCATTATCATGGACGTTCTGAATGACAATCCGCGTGAATACGTTGAATTTCTGCAGAAGGCGGGCGACAACGACGATACCGAGGTGGTACACTATGCGGTGACGGCAATGGTGGAGATCTCCAAGGAAAACGATTACGTTTTGCAGAGGCTTGAGGCAGAGCATATGGCGAAGCCTGACGATATAGACGTTCTGACAGAGTATAGCGATTTTCTCTGGGGCTGCCTTTCGCAGAAGCTGATGCAGGGACAGGTTGAGGTGATGAACCGCGAGCTTTTTTCGCAGCTGATGCAAAAGAAGCTCGTAATCAACGAGGATATTCACGACTATTCCCGCCTTGCAGAAAACGAGATGAAGCGTAAGAATATCGACGGTGCGGGTGAGATCATTGCGAAGATGAAGGAAAAATGGCCGCATTCGGAGGAGTATATTCTTCTCCGTATTCAGTATCTCGCGGAGCTGAACAAAGGTGCGGAGATCGCTGAATTTATTCAGGAAATCAGTAACAGTCACATTTATTTGTCATCGAAAACGAAGGAGGCGCTTGCGTTTTGGGCGGAATGATGCGCAAGATTCAAAATTTCAGTTACAAGGGTGTCCTTGTCATCGTGTTCATATTCTTGATCGTATCGATCGTATTGCTGATCGAGCTTTCGGGCGTGAATGCGATCCGTCATCAAAGGAATCCCTTGCTTATGCCTGATGATGCAACCCTGACCAAGGCAGAGGTTTGCGATGCGTTACCCAAAAACACACTGCTTTTGCGGGACAGCAGCAACTCTACGTCGACTACGGCGTATGAGGAATTTGTATGTATTCTTGCCGATATGAAGGTGGGGTACGAGGACGTTGATCTTTTTACGGAGAGTCTTCCGCCGTTTGACGACTTTTCGTGTGTCATTGTGCTCCTGTCGGATCTTACACCTATGGAGACGGCGACGGTCACGTTGACCGAGTGGGTACACGACGGCGGCAATGCGTTTTTTCCGCTGACGCTTGAGTCGAGCGCCTATTCCTCTGCCATTACACAGCTGCTTGGTATCGATGATATATCTCCCTCGTTCTATGCCGTGGAAAGCATATACGTATACGAGGATTTTATGATCGGCGGCGGGCGGGCGTTCACAATATCGGATCCCTTTGAATGTGCCAACACCGTCGTCTTGTCTGAGGCGCGGACCGAGGTGTTTGCTACTGCCGAAACGCCTGAGGGGGTTCCCCTTGTATGGCGGACCCGTTACGGTGAGGGTGTGTTCGTCGTGGATAACATCGGTATTTACGAGAAGGCGATGCGAGGCTTTTATGCGGCATCCTACAGTTTGCTTTTTGACGTGTGCGCATATCCCGTGATCAATGCGTCCGCCTTTTATCTTGACGATTTTCCATCGCAGATTCCGAGCGGAAACAGCGAGTTTATTATGCGCGACTATCAGGCGACCATCCGCGAGTTTTACATCAATATCTGGTGGCCGGATATGATGAATTTTGCCGATAAATACGGGCTCAAATATACGGGGCTCGCAATCGAATCCTACGACGATAACGTTGACGGCGCATTGGAAGCAGAGCCGGATACCGGTACGTTTTTGAATTTCGGCAACATGCTTCTCAGAAAAGGCGGCGAGCTTGGTTATCACGGGTATAACCACCAGCCGCTCACGATCGGGCGCGATTATAAAGGGCTTTACCCGTACAAGACGTGGGAATCCGAGCAGGCAATGAAGACTGCCTTTGATGCGCTTGAAAAATTTTGCGATACGCTTTTCCCCGATACCCAGTTTTGTCTTTACGTACCGCCGTCGAATCTGTTGGCTTCCGAGGGGCGTAAATTCTTGCTTTCCCATTATCCGCAGATCAAAACCATTTCGGGCATATATTTTGACGATGCAGAATATGGGGAGCTGGATTTCGGCTGCCTGCAGGAATTTGACGTCGATGAAAACGGGATCGTGGATCAGCCCCGTATTATTTCGGGATTTATTATGGATGATTTCCAAAATATTGCCGCTGTATCGGAGCTGAACATGCACTTTGTCAATTCTCACTTCACGCACCCCGACGACGCACTTGACGAGGAACGCGGTGCGGCACTCGGCTGGGAAGAGATGAAGCGCAGGTTCGACAGCTTCCTGACGTGGATGTATACGTCGGCACCGGGACTCCGCAATCTGACGGGCACCGAAGCGTCGGGAGCCGTGCAAAGATTCGTTGCCGCCGCGCCCGTGACCAAAACCTACGATGACCGTGTGACGATCACGATCGATCATTTTTACGACGAGGTTTTTCTGCTCGTGCGCTTTAATGAAAAGCAACCTGGTGAGGTAACGGGTGGAACGCTCACGCATATGACGGGAGATCTGTATTTGCTTTCGGCTACGGAGAGTGTTGTCAATATTACGCTAAAATAGGAGCACATCGTGAGGATTTGTTTGGTTTTGGAGGGATGCTATCCGTTTATCAACGGCGGCGTCTCTACCTGGATGCATCAGTATATCACCGAGATGCCCGAGCATGAATTCGTTCTTTGGGTGATCGGTGCGAAGGCGGAGGACAGAGACCGCTTTGTGTATAAATTGCCGCCGAACGTGGTTGAGGTCGAGCAGGTATTTCTGGACGATGCGCTTCGTGTCAAGGATTCGGGAATATTCACTCACAGGTTTAACGTGGAGGAAAAGGAGGCACTGCGCTGCCTGATCTCCTCGGACAAACCCGATTGGAATCTGCTTTTCAACATGTATCAGGTGAAGAAGATCAATCCGATGTCTTACCTGAAGAGCGAGGAGTTTCTCTCGGTGCTGACCGAAAGCTGTCGGAGGGAGTTCCCCTATATTGCCTTTTCTGACACCTTCCACGCGGTACGTTCGCGTCTTTTGCCCGTTTTGTATCTGATGGGGGCAAAAATACCGAAGGCAGATTGCTACCACGCGATCTGTACGGGATATGGAGGGCTTTTGGCATCAATGGCGGCATACGTGACGGGAAAGCCGATGCTTCTGACCGAACACGGTATCTACACGCGTGAGCGCGAAGAGGAGATCATACGTGCCAAGTGGGTGCCGCGGGCATTCAAGGGGCATTGGATCAAGTTCTTTTACATGCTTTCCGATCTTGTCTATGAAAGAGCCTTTCGTGTGACGGCGCTCTTCACGCGCGCCATGTACACGCAGATCGATATGGGCTGCGATGCCTCGAAATGCCGTGTGATCGAAAACGGGATCAGCTACGAGCGGCTGTGTGATATTCCGCTGAAGGAAGATGACGGCATGGTGGATATCGGCGCAGTCGTCAGACTGGCTCCGATCAAGGATATCAAAACGATGATATACGCTTTCTTCGAGCTTTGTGCGCGCAAGGATAACGTGCGGCTTCACATTATGGGCGGTGTTGACGATCAGGACTACGCCGACGAGTGCTATGCCTTGGTGAAGCAGCTCGGACTTGAGGAAAAGATCATTTTCACGGGGCGCGTGAATATCATCGAATATTTCGAAAAATTGGACTTTACGCTTTTGACGAGCATTTCCGAGGGACAGCCGCTTTCGGTACTGGAATCCTTCGCCGCCCGACGTCCCGCCGTGACGACCGACGTTGGATGCTGCAGTGAGCTTCTGAACGGAAAGCCGGGTGACACCTTCGGCAAGGCGGGATACTTCGTCCCCCCCATGCAACGCAAAAAGCTGGCTGATGCAATGGAGCTTCTGTGCGAATCGCGCGAATTGCGCCTGAAAATGGGCGAAATCGGTCAGAAGCGTACCTATGAGTATTTTCGATATAATATCATGCTCACAAAATACAGAGATCTCTATAAAGAGGTGGAGAAGGAATGGCCGGGATTGGTTTCGAGCTGAAAAAAATTTTTGATAAAAAGGGCATCCTGAATTCGGTAAAGGCATACGGTTATGCGGCGGTCATATGTACGGGGCCGATGCTTCTCGGCGTTTTGCTTTTGCTGGGGATCATGGGACTTTGTGTGGTTGCGGATACCGATCTTCAGACGAGGGAGCTTCTGATCTCTATGATCACGCACACGTTGCTCGCTTCGACGCTACTATCTTCCTTTTTCTCGTCTATCGTCACACGCTTTATCGCAGACATGCTGTTTTCCGGCAACAACAAAACCATACTTTCGGTGTTCTGGGGCTCGTCACTCGTCATGATTTTGTTGGGTGACGTGTTGTTTGGAAGCTTTCTCGCTTTTTCAGGTGCAACGTTGCTTCGGTGGATCCTGTGTTTCACGTTGTTCGGGGAGCTTGTTATCGTTTGGAATGCGATGAACTTTTTGTCCGCGATCAAGGATTACAAGGGAATCTTTCTCTCCTTCTTTGCCTCGGTCGGCGTGAGCATCCTCGTTGGTGCGGTTCTGCTGGCGTTCGGCTTGCCGGTGCTTGAATCGCTTCTGTTTGCGGTTACGATGGGGTATGGCGTGATGATGTTGTGGGACGTGATCCTTCTTCACCGTTATTTCCCGAATGCAAAGGGCGGTGCGTTTTCCTTCTTGAAATGGATGGATTCTTTTCTTCCTCTCGCGTTTTCAAGTCTGTTCATGTCGCTTGGGATGTTTTCGCACATTATTCTGATGTGGTATTCGGATATCGGCACACAGACGGAGGGCTTGTTCTTCGGTGCACCGTTTTATGATGTTCCCGCATTGCTTGCGTATCTCACATCGATGATCACAACGATCAACTTCGTTGTTTCGGTGGAGGTTAATTTTTATCCGAAATATCGCAATCACTACGGTCTTTATAACAAAAAAGGAACGCTGGATAACATCAAGCAAGCCGAGCGGGAAATGATCGGCACTCTCAGAACAGAGCTGTTCTATTCGGCACTGAAGCAGCTTTTGTTCACGGCAATTGTCGTTGCACTCGGCGGTTATTTGCTTGATCTTTTGCCCCTCGGCTTCAATGAGGTGATGCGCGGCTATTTCCGCACACTGTGCGTTGCGTACGGTATTTGCGCGATCGGAAATATGATCATGCTGATTCTGCTGTACTTTACGGATTATAAGGGAGCCATGCTTGCTACCGCGGCGTTTGCGGCTTCAACGGTGGCGTTTACGTTGGCATCCTTCTTTTTCCCCAGTATTTATTATGGCTTCGGTTTCTTGTTCGCTTCCTTCGTCTTTACTGTTGTCGCTGCCATAAGACTGGATTATTTTACAAAGCGGTTACCTTATTATATTTTGTCGGTACAGCCGCTTGTGCGTCAAGAAAAAATAGGATTGTTCACAAGGATCGGCAATTTTCTCAAAGGCAAACTGGAGGAAAGTGAAAATGAAGAGTAAACGGTTAATTTTTATATGTCTGTTGCTTGCATCGGCTATCTGCCTTTGCAGCTGCGGAGACAGCGTTGACAACGTGATCGACAATGCCATCAACAACGGTCTTGGCACGTTTATTCCCGAAGAGGATATCAATACCGAGGAAGACATACATATACGCGACAAGGATCTTCTGTATGAAAATCAAGACAATACCGAGATCGTGACGATGTATTTGACGGTTTCCTACGGTAATGCTGCGGAGAATACAAATCACACGTGGGAGGAGGTCAATACCTATTCTGCGTATGATTACGAGCGGATGGGCGTTGATCGTTACAAGGTAGCGGGGCTTTTGCAGGTCGGAGACGAAAACGGTCTTGTGCCGGGAGAGCTTGGTTACGGTCAGGTCGCTCCAAACTGCACGGTGCAGATACGCGGACAGTCTTCCAGCCGTAACACGCAGAAGAACTATAAGATCAGTATCAAGGACAACAAGGGGGATTGGCGCGGTCAGCAGACGATCGCCTTGAACAAGCATCAAAGCGACGGACTTCGTTTTCGCAATAAGCTGGGTTTTGATCTGCTTTCGGGAATTGAAGAGCTGCTTAGTCTCCGTACCACCTTCGTTCGCCTGTACGTAAAGGATATGACGGCGGGCACAGATGCAAAGTTTGAGGATTACGGTATTTATACTCAGGTCGAGCAGCTTAACAAAACGGCCCTTGAGCGTCACGGTCTCGATAAAAGGGGACAGCTGTACAAAGTAAATCTTTGCGAGTTTTACCGCTATGAGGATGTGATCGTTTTGAAGGACGATCCCGCATACGACCTCAAGGCATTTGAAGAAATTCTGGAGGTCAAGGGCGACAGCGATCATACAAAGCTCATACGGCTGCTTGAGCGTATCAACGACTATTCCATTCCGATCGAAACCATTCTTGAAGAGGATCTGGATATTGAGAATATCGCCTATTGGATGGCGTTTCAGCTATTGGTCGGAAACGTCGATACACAAAACCGAAACTTTTATTTATACAGCCCCTTGAACGGTGATCGCTTTTACATTCTGGCGTGGGACCTTGACGGTATGTTCAACAGGTATGAGTATGCACTGAAGGGGAGATATGATTACGCCGAATGGGAAAATGGCGTCAGTAACTACTGGGGCAACCTGCTGTTCCGCCGTTGTCTGAAGTCCGAGGTCTACCGTGCAAAGCTGGATGAGGCAATGGATGATCTTTACGCGATATTGACCGACGGGCGGATCGAAGAATATGTGAGCGCCTATTCGGAATTGCTGAAGCCTTATGTATATTCGGGCAGAGATGCGCTCTATGCTACCTTGACGCCGGAGCAGTATGATATTGTGGCGGATTCGCTTGTCAAAGAGGTAAAGGATAACTACGCGAGCTATAAGCAGTCTTACGAAAAGCCGATGCCGTTCTATATCGGCGTTCCGCAGCGCGAAGGCGACCGCATAACGCTTGTGTGGGATGCTTCGTACACGTTTGACGCGCAAACGGTCACGTATACCGTGGAGATCGACACGGATTATTTGTTTGAGGATCCTCTTGTGACGGTCAAGGATCTCAAGGTGCCGTGTGTCGATTTCGATGCTTTGCCCTATGGTCAGTATTTTATTCGTGTGATTGCTCATGATGCCGGTGGACAAACGCAGACTGCGTTTGACACTTACATAACCGAAAAAGGTAAGGTCTACGGTACAAAATGCTTCTACGTTGATGCAAACGGACAGATCGTGGAGGATGTATATGTCGAAGACTGAACGGTACAGACACGAATGGAAGTATCTCATAGATACAGCGCAAAAAGAGGTCATCTGTCGACGGCTTTCCCCCTTCCTGATGCTGGATAAGCATGCAAGGGCGGGCGGATATATGATCCGAAGCTTGTATTTTGACGATTATTTCCACACTGCCTACGAGGAAAAGGATGCCGGCGTATTGGAGCGGAAGAAGTACCGCATCCGCATCTATAATTGCTCGGACAGCAGCATCAAGCTTGAAAGAAAAAAAAAGTTCGGAAGCTATATCTTCAAAGAGGCTGCAACGCTGACACGGGACGAGGTCTATAAGATCCTGGACGGCGATTACGAATTTCTTTTACATAGCAAATATCCTCTATGCCGTGAGTTTTACGTGGAGTGCGTAAGTAACCTCATGCGTCCGCGCACCATTGTCGATTATGACCGTGAGCCGTGGATTCTGGATGCCGGCACCGTTCGTATCACTTTTGATATGGACGTGCGTGCCGCAGTGGGGAGCTACGACATTTTTGATGATACGCTTCCGGCGTTGCCCGTTCTCGAACCAGGAAAATGCGTTATGGAAGTGAAGTATACGGAATTTCTTCCGCGTTTTGTGCGGGACATTCTGCCGGATCGCGGCTCTGAATTTACGGCGGTATCCAAATACGTGCTCTGTTACGAAAAGACAGAATATATGAACAGCTTCAAATATTGGTTTAAAAATTGATGGAGGAAGACAATGAGCATACGTGATTTTATTAAAAATTCGATTCTGGAATCGGGAGTGTTTGACGGCATCAGCGTCGCCAATACGGCGCTCGGCTTGCTTACGGCACTGATTATGGGCGCGATCATCTATTTTGTGTACCGAAAGTTTTATACGGGCGTTATATATTCGAGGAGCTTTGCGATCTCTCTCGTGGGAATGACTATACTGACAGCCATGGTCACGCTTGCGATCAGTACGAACATCGTGATCTCGCTCGGTATGGTGGGCGCGTTGTCGATCGTGCGTTTCCGTACGGCGATCAAGGACCCGCTTGACCTTCTTTACTTGTTCTGGGCGATCACGTCGGGCATTACCGCAGGCGCGGGTATGTACGTTCTTGTGCTTGTTGCGGCGGTCGTTATGATCGCGATGATCATTCTGTTTTACCACAAGCAGCAAAACGGTAGGATCTATATTCTCGTTGTGCATTACAAGGGCGATACGGCAGGCGATGAGGTCGTCCGTGCGCTCGGAAAGATCAAATATTTTATCAAGTCGAAAACACTGCGGAAAGAAAAAATCGAAATGGCGATCGAGGTTTTCTGCAAGAACAACGACACCTTCTTTATGGAAAAGATCCGTGAGGTCGAGGGCGTTGAGGATTCTACCTTGATCCAATACAACGGTGAATATCATGGATAAGCTGTTAGATGAGGTAAAGGATCTATCGGCAATCAAGAAATATCTTGCGGCGATCAATCAGACGACCGACGATTACTTGTTTGCCTTTGATATTCCCCGTAACACGCTTCAGTTTTTCGGCCCCATCGGAGCTTCGTTTGCCATTGAGCAGGAGTGTCTGCTGGATACGTTCTTGACGGTCGTTCATCCCGCAGATCGCAAGGCGCTCAGCGCGGATGCCGAGCAAATGTGCGCCGGCACCAAGGATGCGCACGATTTGGATTTCCGTATGTTCAACCGTCGCGGTGAAACGATATGGGCAAATTCCCGCGCAAGGCTTTTGTTTGACGAGGATGGCAAGCCTTCGGTTGCGATAGGCCGTCTTTCGGAGGAAGCACTGCGCCACTTGTTCAATCCCGTGACGGGACTGTGGAACAAGACGAGGCTGCGGAGCGATCTCAGAAAACGCATCTGCACAGAGAACGGTTGGCTCGTTTTTCTCGCTATTCCGTCGCTCGACGAGATCAATCTTACGCACGGCAGAGATTTTGGCGACAAGCTCCTTTGCGAAATGGCAGATCTTTTGGAGGAAATAGACGGCATCGAGGAATCTTATCACATTGACCAGAACAACTTTGCGCTTGTTCTGCGGGAGTGTGATGCAGATGCCATTGACGCGATCTATGCACATATCTGTGCAAAGATGAACGGGAGATGTTCGGTGTACGCAGGCGCGGTTCCGATCGACAAGAAGGTTTTCATTGACGTATCGCAGATCATCGATTCGGCAAAAATCACGTTGAAAAATGCCGTGAAAAACTCTTCGGGTCAGGTTGTATTCTTTTCCACCGAGGATATGGAAAAGAGGATCAATGAGCTTACGCTCCTTGAGGAGTTGAAGGAAAGCACGCAAAACGGTTACGAGGGCTTTGAGGTGCATTATCAGCCACAGATCAAAAGCGGCAGCTATGAGCTGTATGGCGTTGAAGCACTCCTGCGTTACCATTCCAAGAAGCGCGGCCGCGTTTTTCCCGACGAATTTATTCCTATTCTTGAGCAGTCGGGACTGATCGATTCTGTCGGCATGTGGGTACTGGAAACGGCGCTTCAACAGTGCAAGGAGTGGAGACGGGACATTCCCGATCTTCAGGTGGCGGTCAACTTTTCCTCGATTCAATTTGAGGATGCGCGTCTTGGCGAAAAGATCGTTGATGCGCTGAAAAAGACAGGGCTTCCGGGAAATGCTCTTTCCGTTGAGCTTACCGAATCCATTAAGCTTGCCGAAAACAAACAGTATTATAATATTATTAAATACATCAAATCCTACGGTGTGCGCTTTTCTATTGACGATTTCGGAACCGGTTATTCCAATCTCGGTTATCTGAAACAGTTTGAGGTAAACGAAATCAAAATTGACCGCAGCTTTGTCACCGATATCGAAAAGAATACGTATAATTACCGCTTGATCAGTAACGTGATCGAGTTTGCCAAAACCAACGCCATCCACGCTTGCTGTGAGGGCGTGGAAACGGCAAGGGAGCTTTCGGTCCTGGAGCCGCTTGAGGCGGATTTCTTTCAAGGCTATCTTTTTGATAAGCCGTGTACTGCGGAGGAGATCGCGCAAAAGTACATTCAGACCTCATCTGCATGCTATGAGGCAAGAATAAAGGCGATTGAAGAAATCAACAGCTTTAAGGAACAGTTCGGAGCGATACACTTTAATCCGCAAAATATTTTGAGCGAAAATGATATCGGTCTTTGGATCCTCAGGCTTGATGCAAAGAACAATTGCAACGAGCTTCACGTGGATCGCGTGATGAAAAAGGCACTCGGTCTCAAAAAGAACCTGTCGCCTGAGGAATGTTATTTGTATTGGCACAGCCGTATTGCCCCCGCATATATCAATTACGTGGACAGAGCGCTGCTTTTGATGATTAAAAGCCGAAAAGCAGTGCAGCTTGAATATCGTTGGCAGCACCCGTCGGACGGCGAGGTGTTTGTGCGAAGCAGCGGTATTTGCACGCAGGGCAAGGGAGTTAAGCTGATGATCGAGGGATATCACCGTATACTGACCGGCAAAGAGGGACTTTTGTTTCCTGATCGCCAATGAGTCAGGAAAAGGAGCAGGTTTGGTTATGAAAACAATTCAAAGCAAGATCTTGTTCGTGGTGATCACGGCACTCATCGTGATCACGGCGATCGTGACGGGGATCGCTGTCAGCGTCACACACGAGATTATCCATAGAGACGCAGACCGTATATTAAATAACGTTTCGCAGAAGGAAGCGGCACAGATCAACGAAATGTTGAACGATTTTGAAAAGTCCGCAAACATTACACAGCATTATACCGTGAATGCGCTTTCGAGCGTTGCGGCGTTGCGCGACGAGGCATATCTTTCGGAATATATTGCGCAAATACGCCCGTTGTTCGACGAGATCGCCCTGAACACCTCGGGAACCTATTCCTATTACCTGTGTTTTTCTCCTGAATTGACAAACGGAACGGTCGGATTTTATTCGCAGTTCAATGACGACGGAAGTCTTCACGAGCTTTCCAAGGAGGAATTTTCAAAGCTTTCGCTTCTCACGTCAGAGGAATTGGTCAAGTACAGCAATCTGAGCGGTGTCACATCGGGAGAATGGATAGAGCCGCATGCGAGCCGTTTTACGAAGGAGATGGTTGTTTCCTACGTTCTTCCTATGCACAGCAATGGGACGTTTATCGGTATTCTGGGCTTCAACATGAACTTTGAGTATCTCTTGCAACGCGTAAACGCGATCTCTCTTTATGAGTATGGCGATGTGCTTTTGGTCAGCAAGGATAGCAGTATCTGTTATAACAGCTCGCAAATATCAGACATGAAAGGGCCGTATACCGAGGCGGCAACCGCACTTGTAAACGGTATGTCGCTCGAGCTTCGTGCCGCATATCAGGATATACAGCACGATATTCGCCCGATGATCTCCAATATCATACTCGCATTTTTGCTGCTGCTGGTATTGGCAATATTGTATACCGTGTGGGTAACGCGCAAGATTGTGGCTCCGCTGAAAAAGCTGACGGCTGCCGCCAGCGTTATTTCGTCGGGCGTGCAGGAAATCGATCTTGTTGTGGACTCGAAGGATGAGATCGGAATTCTTTCGCGCGTTCTGAGCGATACATACGCAAAGATCCTCGAGTATTCCTCGCATATCAAGGCACTTGCATACCGTGATTCACTGACGGGTGTGAAAAACAGTACGGCTTATACGGAAGCCATAGAGACGCTGAATAAAGAGATCAATCTCAGCAATCCCGCCTTCGGTATTCTCGTTGCGGATATTAACAATCTGAAGAAAACCAATGATTCTTACGGGCATGAGGTCGGTAATGATCTGATCATTCATGCTGCAAGGATATTGGTGGAGACGTTCAAAGCCAGCTCGATCTACCGCATCGGCGGCGATGAATTCGTTGTCCTTTTGAAAAATAAGGATCTCGAACGATACCGTACGCTTCTTGATAAAATGGATGCGGCGTTTGAAGCAGAATACATTGTCGTTGGGGATGAGATGGTGTCCGTATCTATCGCAAGGGGCTTGGCTATTTTCGATCCCATGATCGATCACGTGTATACGGATGTATTTGCTAAGGCAGATCGCGCAATGTATATGAATAAAGAGCTTATGAAGTGCATGGCGGATTGATTCGGGCCTGATGCGAAGAGACTGCCGCTATTGGCTATCGAGCTGAACAAAGAAGAGAGGTTTCAAACCTCTCTTCTTTGTTTGTGGAGTTTGTATATTTTCGTGCTGCAGCTCTGCTTTTGCCACTCTGTTCCTGCCTTGATAGTCATGACAAATACAATACGTCGTGTTGTTTACAGAATTGTGTTGAATATCATCGGTTTTTGTGGTACAATTAAAAAAAGAGGTGTACGAGCTTTTTGAGAATAAACGCGGCGGAGGGATCAAGGTCGCGGCGGCCTCCTTTTTATCTTATGAAGATGTCTTATCATGAATATGCATTGGGAGGTGTATAACGTGCCGGAATCCTTTCAAATAAGCATTGAGCCGTTTGTGTTTTATAATAAGCACGTATCGCAGAATCATGTTCTTTGCGGTGTGGGATCTGATTGTATCGGAGACGAGAATTATAGCTTTCGCAGTGAATGCAGCAACAAATGCATGTCAGAAATAATGTCGGAAACAGATGATTATTTGGACGGAAAAAGCGAGAAAGATACAGAACTTTTTTATAAAGTTGCTTGCATTTTCGGAGGAGAGAATTGTCCGTTTTCATTTTGGATCAATGTAGCAAAAACGCAGAAAAGCATAATAAAAACTAAAACAACAGAAAGGAGTGTGAACTATGTCCTCCTACAGCGAGCTTATCAAAAACTTTGAGAAAATCAGAGCATATATGCGCGATTTCTACGTGTATGGCTTCAAGAGCCGTGACGACTATCAGAGCAAGAGTGCGCGTTCTTATGATGACGAGCGCCGCAGGCTCGAAAGCTGGCTTGGCGATCATATGAGCTTTGTTCGCACTCCCGAAGGTAAAAACGTGTTTATCTCCATCGACAGCCGAACGATCCGACACAATCCGCTTTACAACGCTTGGAAAGCAAAGAGCTTCACCGACGGCGACATCACGTTGCATTTCATCATCTTTGACATTCTCCATAATCCGTCTGTTAAGCGTACTATTTCCGAGCTTCTCGCGGAGATCGATGAGAAATATCTGTCCGGCTTTGAACGCCCCATGATGTTCGACGAGTCTACCGTTCGCAAAAAGCTGAAGGAATACTGCGAAGCCGGCATTATCATGGCAGAAAAAGAAGGGCGAAAGGCATATTATCGTAGAGCTGATTCTTCCGATGTTACCAATCTTGACGAGGTCTTGCATTACTTCTCGGAGGTTGCTCCCTGCGGAGTCATCGGATCGTTTATCCTCGACAAAGAGGAATCCGACACCGACGCCTTTACCTTCAAGCATCATTACATAACCGGTGCCATCGACAGCGGTGTTCTCGCCTCTCTGTTTACTGCAATGAGAGAAAAGCGGGCGGTAACGATATCGAATATGAGCCGTCGCAGAGATATGCCGAGGCGCAATCGCATTGTTCCGCTTCGCGTGTTTATCAGCGTGCAAAGCGGCAGACAGCATCTGCTTGCATATCTTCCCGAATACAATTCCTTCCATTCTTACCGTGTGGATTACTTATCGGGCGTTAAGCTTGAAGATCCCACGCCTCGCTTTGATGAGCTTCGTGCGGAGCTGGACAGAATGCAAAGCAAGATGTGGGGCGTCAGCGTCAAGCGCAACAAATGGGGCGTGGAGCACCTTGAGCACGTGGAGTTTACGGTTAAGGTGGAAGACAACGAAGACTATATTGTCAAGCGTCTGTACCGCGAAAAGCGTGTTGGAACGGTGGAAAAGCTCGACGAGAACACCTATCGTTTTTCTGCCGACGTTTATGATTCCAGCGAGATGATCCCTTGGATCAGAACCTTTATCTGCCGTATCGTAAAAATGAACTTCTCCAATCGCAGTGTTGAAAATCAATTTAAGAAGGATTTGGAAGCCATGTATTGGATGTATGATGTCAAAGAGGAGGTGAGCGAATGATCTTTTCCGAGCTTTACTCTGCATATTACAATACGGTTGCCGCCATTATATCCGGCATCCTTGACGGTGAGCATTCCGAAAAGGAATTGCAAAAGATCGTTGCCGATCGCGCGTTTGGCGAGAGTGTGTTGACCATCCTTCCCTCACTCAAAAACGAAAAATGGCAGCTTGTGCACTCCGATATGACCACCTCGCTTGAACACAAGCCGACCATGCCGCTGACCACACTTCAAAAGCAGTGGCTGAAGGCGATCTCACTTGACCCGCGTGTCAAATTGTTCGGCGTGGAATTTCCCGACCTTGAGGATGTAGAACCTCTTTTCACCTCTGCGGATTATCACGTCTACGATAAATACGGCGACGGAGATCCCTGTGAGGATGAGGAATACATAAGACAATTCCAAATCATTTTAGAGGCAATTCGCAATGAATCGCAGATCAAATTTGAAATGGTCAACCGCAAGGGCAACACAATGTTTGTCAGATGCCGCCCTGTAAGACTCGAATATTCTGAAAAGGATGACAAATTCAGATTGATCACGGCGGGATGGCGCGCTGTTTCAACCGTCAACCTTGCCAAGATCAGATCCTGCACTCATTACACAGGAGAAAGACAGTCCGTTGGCGAGGAAAAGGCGGTGATTTACGATACCATCACCGTGAAGATTCGCGACGAGCGAAACGCGATGGAACGCTTCATGCTCCATTTTGCCCATTTCGAAAAGCAAGCCGAAAAGCTTGACAAAAAACATTACCTTGTAAAAATCAAATATGCTCACGATGATGAATCCGAAATGGTGATCAGGATCCTTTCCTTCGGCCCGATGGTCGAGGTGATCGGATCGGAATCTTTCAAGAAATTGATCGTTGAAAAGCTGAAAAAACAGTGGAACTGCGGACTAAAATAGCGAAAAAGCTCTCACTCGAGGGCTTTTTTGTTATTTTCGCAGCTTTTTTTCCGTGAAAAACGGTGACCGGAATGGTAAAATATGCTTGCAAGGTTACTTCAAGCCGGTGTTTGAGTCCATCCTTCACAGCGGTGCACGAGGATATTCCAAAGTGTATGCCGGAAGAACACTTGCTCCTTGAGCCTGTCAAGCTCGATTTTCGTGGGTTCGAATCCCCCCGTATGCAATGATAGCATATCGCCAGCGGTTTGGAAGATTTGTCCTTCGGGACGCAAAAAGAACGGTACACGAAATCGTGTGCGAGAACGTTTTTAATCTGACATTCGTTATCATTCGGCAAAGCGAGAAGTGCTTCGGTACATCTCGCAGAGCAATGCAAAAGCAAGCCTTGCCTGAGAATGGATACCGTGTTATCCCAAACAGTGCCAAAAGATTTCTTTCCGTACTGTGCAGGAGGCACTCAAATTTTCAGCCGCTGCTTTTGCATGAGTGATAGCGAGGCGACTTTACTACCTTTAAGGAGGATTACATATTATGAAAAAGATGATTATCAATGAAAACCAGAAGGGCTTTCTCTTTAAAAACGGAAAGTATATCAAAATGCTCGATGCGGGCAAGTATTACCTGTTTGGAGGCAGGGATATTGAGATTTCGGGTTTGGAACAGCCTATCGTGTGCAGCAGGTGTGCTCTTGAAACCTTGCTTGCAGACAAAGCAATTGCCGACCGTGTGGCAGTAGTAGAGGTAGGAGATGAGGAGCTTGCACTCCACTATGTGAACGGTAAGTTCTCCTCTGTGCTTCGCCACGGAAAATATGCTTTTTGGTCTGTCGTAGATCAGCATGAATTCAAAATCGTAGACATTTCAACTCCTGCGGTGGACGAATCTATCCCTGAGTACATATTTTCCAAGATTCCTCAGATCTACTACACCAAGGTCGAGGTTGCCGAATATCAGAAGGCAAG
>JAZLAP010000013.1:0-8577 GCA_045613265.1 Eubacteriales bacterium
CTTTTCATTCGGCTCCATGCCAAGGACTCTGCCACGCCGTTTGTTGAGGTCGCCCATAATATCGCCAACCATACCGTCGGGCACGCTGACCTTCAGAATACCGATCGGTTCAAGAAGAACGGGAGATGCCTTCGTAAGCTCCTTGTAGGCAAGCTTTGCCGCAAGCTTGAAGGAAATTTCGTTAGAATCCACGTCATGATAGGATCCGCCGGTCAGATCTGCCGCAATATTCACCATGGGATAGCCGAGCAAAACTCCGCTCTGCATCGCTTCGAGAAGCCCTTTTTCGACGGCAGGATAGTACCCCTTCGGCACTTCGCCGCCCACGACGCTCTGCGTAAACGTCAAGCCGTCATTTTCAGAATGTGCAAACGTGATCTTCACGTGGCCGTATTGCCCCGCACCACCCGATTGCTTCTTATGCTTGCCCTCTACGTCAACACGCTTCTTGATCGTCTCGCGGTACGCGATGCGCGGTGTTTGCAAGGTAATATTGACACCGTAACGATTTTTGAGCTTTGCCACTACCGTGTCGAGATGTACATCACCGATGCCCTTGATCAAAAGCTCTCCGGTCTCCACAAAATTTTCAAATTTCAAGGTCTTATCTTCGTCGAGTACCTTGGTAATGGCGGCGACGACCTTATCCTCATCCTTCCCTGCCGTTTTCACCGCCATCGTCATATTGGCGTCCGGGAAAACGATGGGTGCATACTGCGTATCCGAGGATTCGCATAAAGTATCATTCGTATTCGTATTCGTCAGTTTGGAGATCACACCGATGTCGCCGCATGCGAGACTATCGGTCTCTGTTTGCTTTTTGCCGCAAATCGTATAAAATTTGGAAAACTTCTCCACGCTTCCCGAGGTGTTGTTCTTCAATGTCATATCCTTTTTAAGCTCGCCGTTCATGACCTTGAAAAAGGATATTCTTCCGACAAAGGGATCGGCAATCGTCTTGAAGACAAACAGCTTACACTCTCCGTCACGCTCAATGGCAACGTCATTGCCTTCGATATCCTTTTCCACCTTCTTCGCAGTATGGCGTGGGAAGGATTCGGCGATGGCGGTCAGAATGGAATAGATACCGCGCAGATTTTCGGAAGATCCGCACCATACGGGAACAATGCTGCCGGTGATCATGCCATTATGTAATGCCAATGCGCACTCTTCACGCGTAAAGGTCTCACCGCCAAAGAATTTTTCAAGAAGCGCTTCATCGGTCTGTGCGACGGCTTCCATAAAGATCTCACGGTACTTTTCAGCAACGGTACGGCGCGCATCGTTCATCTCTTCCTCTTGGCGTTCACCGTTTGGAAGATAACGAAAGCATTTCATCGTCATCAGATCCACCATCATGACGCCGTGCTCCTCGCGTATCGGGATAAACACGGGACACAGTGCCTTACCGAATTCAGCACGAAGCTGTTCAAACACCTTATCAAAATCGGCGTCGGGATCATCACACTTATTGATAAAAAATGCACGCGGGATTCCCGCTTCGATCGCATTGTACCACGAGATCTCGGTTCCTACCTCCATACCGGATTTGGCATCGACGTTGATCAACGTTGCATCCGCTACACGGATCGCTGCCGCAACCTCACCTGAAAAACCGAGAAGACCGGGGCAGTCGATGACGTTGATCTTGATATCGTTCCAGTTCAAATTTGCCACAGAAAGTCCAATAGACACGCCGCGCTTGATCTCTTCGGCATCGTAATCGGAAACCGTATTACCGTCACAAACTCTGCCGAAACGGTCGATCGCACCCGCCTTAAACAGCATTGCTTCGATCGTTGCGGTCTTTCCGCTTCCGCTATGCCCCAACAGGCAAACGTTTCGTAGATTGTTCGTGATAAACTTAGCCATTGCAGTTTTCCTCGTTTCTTTTCAGTTTAGTAATCGGTAAAAGAGGGTATCCTACGCCGCTTTTACTTCTTGCAACCATTGTATCACATTTTTTTCAATCTTGCAATAGGTTTTTCGGCATTTTGTTCATTTTTTTTGATTTTTTTATATTTTTTTGTGCAATGTAGCCATTTTTGCCGGAACTATTTACAAAAAAAGAACTGCAAGAAGCTTATTCACATAAACTCTTGCAATTCTTACTTGTTTTGAAATCAAAGAGACGCCTTGATCGCATTCAGAAGCTCGCCGTATTCATCAAAGGCAGCGAGATCGGGATTGTCGTTTTTGATCTTATCGGTGCTCTTAAAAAGGAAACCTGCCTTGCTTGCACGAATCATGGCAAGATCGTTATAGCTGTCACCCGCAGCAATCGTTTCGAAACCTACCGACTGCAATGCGCGAACCGTCGAAAGCTTCGAATTGGCAATACGCATCTTAAAGCCCGTGATCTCACCGTTTTCCGCAACCTCAAGCGTATTGCAAAAAATCGTCGGCATGCCAAGCTTTTTCATGAGCGGAGCGGCAAACTGTGTAAAGGTGTCGCTGATAATGATCACCTGTGTAAACGAACGCAATTCATCAAGAAATTCCTTTGCGCCGGGAAGCGGATCGATCTTTGCGATCGTTGCCTGTATCTCCTTAAGCCCCAGGCCGTGCTCCTTCAGAATACCGATACGCCATTTCATCAGCTTATCATAATCCGGCTCGTCGCGCGTCGTGCGCTTGAGCTCGGGAATTCCGCTTTCTTCTGCAAATGCGATCCAAATTTCGGGGACAAGAACGCCCTCGAGGTCGAGACATACAATGTTCAGTTCACTCATTTTGATTCCTCCGAATTGTTATGATAATATTTTAACACAAGCCATGTCGATTGTCAAGTTCTTCGCGGGAAGAAACATTGAAAATAAACCCAAAGCAAAATTTAACGGTAAAAATCATTGTGTTTGCACAAAATTATATCAATTGTATTGATAAATGTATTGACATACCGTGTTTTTTTGAGGTATAATATTTTATACACTTTTTACAGGAAAGGAACTACGCCCAATGCGTAAGAAAGCAAAGATTCTGATTCACCTTATTTCAAATCTCCTTCTCCTTTCTTTATTGCTCTCTGTTTTCACTGCCTGTAACTACCAATCCTATGAATACCGAGAGCTTGGCATTCCGCATAGTATGCATTACCTGCCCGGCTCCTCCGCTAACTGTGCATGGGATATGGTCTATTACGGTGACAAACTTTATATCGGCGGCGGCGATTATAATATCAACGTCGGGTATATGCCAATCATGACCTACAACGAAGCCAAGCGTACGTGGGAAACCGTTTTCACCGCAGACGATGAGGAAATCAACCGTTTTCTTGTCATTGACGGAAACCTGATGGTTTCCGGTGCTGATGCCACGGAAGAGCGGATACTCGGCAACTATTACGTTCTCGAGGGCGAAAGCTTCGTAAAATACCGCAATATTCCCGGTGGCATTCACGTGTTTGATATGGTAAAATTCGGCGGACAGTTCTTTGTCGGCATCGGCGTTGATCCGGGCGGCTTTCCCGTCCTTTGCTCAGGTGACGGCGGCAGAACCTTCACTCCCTGCATCTTCGAAAAAAACGGCTTCCCGATCAACACGCAAAGCGAAAAGCAGATCAGAACGCATGATTTCTTCGTGCACGATAACGCATTGTATGCCACACTCTATATCTACAATGCAAACCGAAATGACGTCACGTATGAGCTTTACCGCTATGAGGACGGTCGCTTTTATTTTCATATGACGCTGCTTGGAAATATCCACAGGATCGATATCAACCGCATGATCCTATCCGGAAAGGCAAGCTACAAGGGGCACACCTACCTCACGACGGGTTATCTCTACTATACTGATACCATGGATGATTTTCTACGGATCGATTTGCCCGCATATCAAAATGCCGTCTTTTACGATCTTTTGATCGATCAGGATGTTCTTTACTGCCTCGCTGCAATCAAAAACGATAGCGACACGCCCGACTATACCGTAAAAATTCTTAAAAATGAAACGGGTGTCCCCTCCGATTTTACCGAAGTTCTCTCTTTCTCCTATGATCTGCCTCCCATAAGCTTTGCCAAAGCAGGAGACAACTATTATGTCGGCATGGGCGAGAAAAACGGAACACATGAAAAAAACGGTATGATACTAAAGCTTGTTCCCTAATAAAGATCACGGCAGCTTCCACTGCCGTGATCTTTATTCATACAGCCGTTCCATTCGGATCGGCTGTTTTTCATTCAGCTTGTATGTAATAGATCGTAACGTCGGAAGGCTTGGCTGCGACACCGTCGCGACCGCGCTCTCCCATCTTTCCTGAAACGCCCAAGAATGCGCCGGTCCCACATCCGGGCAAGCCTCCGTCACCGCCTTTTCCACCCAAAATCAGAACATCCTCTTCGTATATACCCTTTTCGAGCAGAACCATAACGGAATCTGCCTTGATCGCATAAACGCCGTTACCGCCATTACCACCGTTTCCGCCAACGCTGTTGTATGCCCCGCAGTCGGCACCGTTGCCGCCTTTGCCTCCATCGCCCGCGCGAATCGTCGTTCGGGCGCCGCATACAATATTGAGTTTTCCGTCAATGACCATCGGAACACTTGCATTTCCGCCGCATGTTCCGTTCAGGCTTGCGTCAAGCGGAAAGGCGGAATACGTGCCGTCATTCCCGTCAGATCCTTTTTGCGTGGCAATACTGCAGCTTACACCGTAAAAGGACAAGAAAAGCTCCTTCGCTTGCGAGGTCAAAACCGTTTCGGGATTTATGAGATGCAGATTATAAAGCAAAAGCGAAAATGCCGTGGGGCGCTCCGCTACCCGAATCATCAAATTGGAAAAAGTACGTCCGCATCCGTCCATTCTGACCTTTCCCGCACTTTCGCCAAAGACGAAAATGTAGTTTTTTCTCTCGTTGAAACCAAATGAACTGAGATCGATATTTGCAGGATCGCTCATATTATAAGTCACTGTAACGATGTTGTCGCTTTCGGATACATCGCACACCGCTGCAAACTCGTTATATGTACTGTAAATCGCCGTTTCGGGTTTTCCGCATCCCCTGCATTTCCATGTATCATTCGCATATGCATGCGGAATTTTGGCAAGCGTTTCTTGCGCAACAAAAACCAAACCGCAGCCTGCGCAATGCATTCCGGCTGTCATGCCTTCTTTGGTGCAGGTAGGCTCCACTTTGGGATCAATCACCTCGGTATGCGGTAACTTCGGTATTGCATGCTGCGGAACGATGATCCTACCGCATTGCAAGCAATGTGTTCCCTCTGTTTTACCCGCCGCAGCACAAGTGGGATCAATATGCGGATCCGTCACCTCTCGGTGCGGCAGCTTCGGCAGAGTTTGCTGAACGACAATCACTGTTTTGCAGACCGCACAACGTGCGCCTTCGGTGCTTCCGGTGCTTGTACAAGTCGCCGCTATTGCAGGATCAGTAACGCGGTCGTGCGGAAGCATCGGTATCACCGATTGCGCTACGAATATCTGCTGACACATATTGCAAAACAGGCCCTCGGTTTTGCCTGTGCTTGTACAGGTCGCCTCCTCGCCGGGAAGCTTCACCGTATTATGCGGAAGCATGGGTGTTTCTTCCTGCATGACGATAATACTATTGCAAACGGAGCAGTGTACCCCTTCTGTCTTTCCATTACTTGTACAAGTAGCAGGAACCGCCGCATCAAAAGAAAATGTGTGCGGCAGTTTTTCCAAGCCTTCGCGGTAAGAGTCGGCACAACGTACACATGAGTATATATTATAGCCTTCGCTTGAGCAATCGGACATAACAGAGTCCGCAATCCGATAATCATGTTCAAGCGCCTGTATGGGAGAAGTATCCTTTTCTTCGCATATGACGCATACCCGCTCCTTTACACCTTCCCGCGTACAGGTCGGCTCAAGAATAACCGCGTACTCTCCGTAGATATGTGCGAGCGTCGGAACGTAGGTGTCGGCATATGTATCGCCGCAACGGCTACAAACGCGCCGCGTATAGCCCTCGGATTTACAAGTAGGCGAGATGTACTCCGGAGAACCGTAATCGTGCTCAAGCCGCGGAATCACCCGTGTTTCTTCGTGCGAACAAATAATGCAATATCTCTCTTCGCCACCGTTTGAAAAACAACTCGCATCGGTCACCCTTGCCCATTCGCTCATATTATGTCCCAATGCGGAAACAATCTCGCGTTTTTGTTTCATTCCGCACACAGAACAACCGTATTCGGTATATCCTTGCCGGATACAGGTCGGGGCGGTAACGGAAAGTACCGTAAGCGTATGCTCAAGCGTCGCGACTGCTTCGGTCACTTCTTTATCGCAGACGGAGCACACACGCCTTCTTTCGCCCGCAAGCGTACAGGTTGCCGCCCTTGTTTCCTGCCACTCACCAAAAACGTGCTCACATTGACTTCCGTTACTGCACGCGACGAATGCCGAAACGACGCAAGCTATCAACGCCTGAAGAATCACACTCCTGATCATTCTTTTTTCCATGTACTTCATTCGCCTCCGCCTGTTATCTCAATAACCAAAAATATTATACATCGTATTGTCTTTTTTGTCAAGAAGATCCATTGACATACACAAGTGAAAGTGATATAATACCAACGTTGCTAAGATTAACAACTTGCACCGGAGGTTACCATGAATAGTGCCACAAAGAAAAAAGATCGATCCCATCGCATCGCCATACTGTGTGCGCTTCTTTACTTTACAAGCTATATGACGCGAAAAAGCTTCAGTGCGATCAAGCTGGGGCTTCCCGATTCGCTCGACGATATTGTGCTTGGCAACATCGGAAGTGCACTCTTCTTTGCGTACGGTATAGGACAGATCATCTCCGGCATTCTTGCCGACCGCACGAAGCCCGAATATCTGATCTACACGGGGCTTTTTCTATCTGCAGCATCCAATCTTCTCTTTCCCGTTCTGATCGAAAATTCGCTCCTTCTCACGGTCATATGGGGCGTGAACGGATTTGCGCAGGCGCTTTTCTGGCCCCCGATCCTACAGATCATCAGCAAGAGATGCGCACCCGAAAGCTATCAATCTGCCTGCACAACGGTTTCTATCGGTGGGCAAAGTGCATCACTGCTCATCTATTTTGTTGCCGCAGGTCTGATCGCAATTGATGCATGGCGTGTCATCTTTTATATCGCCGCAGCACTTACCGTTCCTATGGCGCTGTTACTGCTCTTCCTTTTGCCTCGTAACAATTTTTCCGAGGAATTCTCCACAAAACCCCAAGCAGAAACGATGGAAAAGCCGCAAGCAAAACGCGGATCGCTCGGACGCTTTTTCATCGCATCGGGTATTATTTTCGTTGCCCTTTCGCTGATTACCACCGGCTTTTTGCGTGACGGCATCGACGAATGGCTTCCGAAGTTCCTTTCGGACGTCTTTTCGATCGGCGACGATATCTCGACCTTAAGCGTCGTTCTCTCCCCCGTGATCGGCATCCTTTTTGTAAAGCTTACGCCGACCGTCAATCGAAGGCTCTTTCACGGCTGCGAGGTTCTGATGTCTGCCGTGCTTTTCACCGTCGCCGCTCTGCTTTCCGTCTGTATCTGCTTTACACGAGCCTTCAGTCCCATTCTTTCGCTCATCCTGTTCGTCCTGATCACGGGCTTCATGCATTCTGCCAACACCTGCCTCACCTGCTTTACGCCGCGCCGCTTTGAAAAATACGGCCGTCTTTCAACGGGAGCGGGCATCGTCAATGCCGCCGTCTACATCGGCAGCACCCTCGCGACAACACTTCTGCCCGTTATTTTCAACGCAAAAGGATGGAATATAGCACTCCTTGTCTTTGCCGCCGTCTCGGTCGTCGGCGCTATCTTCTCTGCGGTTTTGATCAAGCCGTACAGAAAAGATGCACAAGCGTAGCTCAAAAATCAGTTAAAGCTTAATATGAACCTAAATCTCCTGCGGCAGATACAACCGCAGGAGATTTTTATATCAAAACAAAAATCGCTTTTGTGCAAAAATTGTCGCCGAAGTGTATTGACTTTACCCGTTGCCGATGCTATACTGTTCTTGCCTACAGAAAAGACACCTTTTTGTTTTTCGGAGTATGTACTATGTATTACAAAATCGATTTCAATCAACTTTTACAGGTCGATTCATTAGGCTTTGAGCATCTGCATGAAAAGCGCAAGCACATCACCCGCGCCGTTCCCTTTTTCATTTTTTATGTCGTCACGGCAGGGGAAATGCGCCTTTTGGTAAACGGTGAGCCCCTCGTGATAAGGAAAGGCGAGGTTTGCTTATTCGATGCAAGCGACACGCAGGCACCGGACGGCACCTGCGAATGCGAATATTATTGGTGTCATTTTGAATCGAGCAATATCACGCGACTTTCGCTTTCGGATGCCGAATGTCGCAATTTGATTGATGAAAAGCGCTCGCGTTGCTTACAAACCCGTCTTAATGGCACCGAAAGCTACGAGTACTGCCACGTTTACATCAAAAAGCACTTCAGGATCAGAAACGCCGCACTCCTTGACTACGTGATCTCGGTTTTTCAAAAAAACCGTTTCACTCCCGAAGCCCGACGGGCAGAAAAGCGCTTTGCGCTCTCGGTTGCGTTATCCGACATATTCTTTCATCTCGAAGACAGCGACACC
>JAZLAP010000014.1:0-2885 GCA_045613265.1 Eubacteriales bacterium
ATTTTGGTTGCTTCCGATTGCGTGCAAAAATTACTGCTTGTAGTACTTCACGCCGGCGATCTCAACGTAACCGCCCTTATCGTCGTTGCCCTTGTTGAAGGGAACGCCGAGTGCATCCTCGCGAGTCGCATCCTCATCCCAGAAGTAGATCTTATCTTCTTCTACGGCGAACTTACCGCTCGTGGAAACACCGACGGCGGTATACGTATAGCTATCGCCCTCAAACTCATAGCTTGTTTCGACCGAAACGCCGAAAGCCTCTGCCTTGTTGACATACTTGCCGCTGATGCCGCCGAGGCATGCCGTAAGTGCAAATGCCATCATTACGGCAACGAGTGCAAGAGAAATAACGCTGACTGACTTTTTCATGATGATATTCTCCTTTTCTGTTGGTACTTATATTATAACGCGGATGGTACGTTATGTCAACCGTGCAACGCACGTTCACATAAAATTCACATTCAAACCTTCAAAATGCAAACAATGGTTTACATTTTATCCTTCAGCACATCCGTCAGCGTTGCCGCCATGACCGCCTTGATCGTATGCATACGGTTTTCCGCCTCATCAAAGACGATCGACTCTGCCGATTCGAAGACCTCATCGGTCACCTCCATGCAATCGATGCCGAACTTCTCGTAGATCGCACGACCGGTGACCGTGCCGAGATCGTGGAAGGCGGGAAGACAGTGCATAAAGCGGCACTGATCGCCTGCGTTGTCCATGAGTGCTTTTGTCACGCGATAGGGCGTGAGATCGTTGATACGCGTTTTCCATACCTCGTCCGGCTCGCCCATCGACACCCACACGTCGGTATAGATCACGTCGGCGCCCTTGGTCGCAACGAGAGGATCCTCGATAAAGGAAAGTGTTGCGCCCGTCTCCTTGGCGATGGCTTCGCAGGTTGCCACAAGCGAAGCATCGGGGAAATACGCCTTCGGCGCGCAGGCGACGAAGTGCATACCCATCTTGGCACAGCCGACCATCAGCGAATTGCCCATGTTGTAGCGCGCGTCACCCATATAGACGAGCTTTTTGCCGCGAAGTCCGCCCGTATGCTCGCGGATCGTGAGAAAATCGGCAAGGATCTGCGTGGGATGGAACTCGTTCGTGAGTCCGTTCCATACCGGAACGCCCGCGTACTCCGCAAGCGCCTCGACGATCTCCTGTCCGAAGCCGCGGTATTCAATGCCGTCAAACATCCGACCGAGAACGCGGGCGGTATCGGGAATACTTTCCTTCTTACCGATCTGCGAGCCCTGGGGATCGAGATAGACTGCCGACATACCGAGATCCGATGCAGCAACCTCGAAAGCGCAACGCGTGCGCGTCGAGGTTTTTTCAAAGACGAGAGCGATATTCTTGCCCTCGCAGAGACGGTGCGGAATGCCCGCCTTTTTCTTTGCCTTCAGCTCCGCCGCGAGGTCGATCAGTGTCTCGATCTCGGCAGGCGTAAAGTCGAGAAGCTTCAGAAAGCTTCTGTTTTTCATAGCCATGTTATACTCCTTCCGCGATTGCCGCAAGGATCACGGCGACCGCCTTTTCCAGTAATGCCATCGGGATATTGAGCGCGGGCAGGAGCCGCACCTTGTTCTTCGCCGTCAGACAAAGAACACCGTTTTCCATGCACGCCTTCAAAACGTCGGCGGCGGGGCGTTCGGTCTCGATACCGATCATAAGTCCCATACCGCTCACCGATTTCACACCCTTTGCGCCCGTAAATGCACGCTTTAAATACTCTCCCTTTGCCGCAATCTCAGCGAACAATGCGTCGTCAAGGCGCGATACGATCGAGACGGCACCTGCGGCGGCAACAGGGTTTCCGCCAAAGGTCGATCCGTGGTCACCGAATCCGAATACGTTCTCGACACGCTCGGAAAGCAGGCAGGCACCGATCGGGAGACCGCCGCCAAGCCCCTTTGCCGTTGTCACCACATCGGGCGAAACGCCGTAATGCATATAGGCGAACATCTTACCGGTTCTGCCGTTGCCGGTCTGTACCTCGTCGATCATAAGAAGTGCGCCGTTTTCGCGGCAGATAGCCTCGGCACCCTTCACAAATTCGGGGGTAAGGACATTGACACCGCCCTCTCCCTGTATACATTCTATCAGCAAAGCCGCGACCTTATGCGTGGAAAACGCCTTTTTCAAAGCATCGAGGTCGTTTGCGGGGGTATGCGCAAAGCCGGGTGTGAGCGGTTGATACAGCTCGTGGTAATGCTCCTGTCCCGTTGCGGCAAGCGTTGTCAGCGTTCTGCCGTGAAAGCCGTTTTCGAGGGTAAGGATCACGTTATACTCCGCGCCCTTCTGCTCGGACATGTATTTCCGCGCGACCTTAATCGCACATTCGTTTGCCTCTGCGCCCGAATTAGCGAAAAAGACCTTCTTCATATCGGTCTTTTCGGTCAAAAGCTCGGCAAGCCTGACGCACGGCTCGGTGTAATACAGGTTCGACGTATGCTGCACGCAGTCCAGCTGGCGCGTAACGGCACTTTTCCATTCCTTGTCTCCAATGCCGAAAGCCGTTACACCGATGCCCGTGCCCATGTCGATGTATTCCTTGCCGTCCACGTCCTTATAAAGACTTCCCTCACCCGAAAGAATCTCGACGGGAAAACGGTTATAGGTCGAAGCGATCACAGCCTTGTCGCGCGCAATAAGATTACTCATAGCTGCCTCCCGTTACCATCGTACCAGCGCCCTCGTCGGTCAGAAGCTCCATTAAGATCGAGTGCGATACCCGACCGTCCATGATAACGACGTTCTTCACACCCTTTTCAATGGCTTCGATGCAGCAGTCCACCTTCGGGATCATGCCGCCCGCAATGATACCGTCCTCATAAAGCTTGCGTGCCTCGCTCACGGTTACGCTGGGGATCAGCGTC
>JAZLAP010000015.1:0-4724 GCA_045613265.1 Eubacteriales bacterium
GCAACAGGCTTTTCGCAAATAACGTTTTTACCTGCGAGAAGCGAGCGGACAACGATCTCCTTGTGCGAATCGTTGGGGACGGCAACGGTGACGATGTCCACCGATTCGTCAGCGAGCACTTCGTCCAGCGAACCGTAGGCATGGATGCCGTTTGCTTCGGCTTTCTTCGCCTTTTCTTCGTCAATATCATAGATACCGGCAAGCGAAACAACATCGCTCTTCAGCGCATTTTTGCAGTGAAAGCCGCCGCCCATTCCGCCATAACCGATAACGACAAGATTTTTCTTCATAAAACTATACCTCGATGAAAGTTTGGTCCGCAAAGCAGGATGATGTGTGAAATCGCCGCCGTACCGCAGATATTATACCATGCTTCTCATTGTTTTGCTATAAAAAAATTGCGCAAAAATGTCATATTTGTGACACTGGAATTCAAAAAGTCAAAACACGCACAGACCTTTGCCATATATTATAGCATAATATAAACAAAAAGCAATAGAAAAGTGCAATTTTGTTGAAAAAAATAAAAAAATGTTCGAAAAATGTGAAGTTTTGTGCATTATTCAAGGAAGCACGGCGTTTCCATTGCGATTTTTTGCAATTTTTCTGCTGCAAGTCGATCAGCTTGCCCATTTTCCTCTGCTTTTGTCATAAACATATCAAGCCTTGTTGCCAGAGTGTCATCGGATGCGTGTCCGTAGCCCATCCGTTCTTCTCCCGCAACACTGTTCACATATTCGGCAAGGTAACGTCCCTTTTCGTCCTGCCCAAGCGCAAACACAGGAAGTCCCGCTTTCAGGGCGAAGATCAAAAAGTGCAAACGTGTTCCGATTGCGCCCTGTGCTTCCGAAAAAAGCAAAAGCAGAGAGGTTGGCGTGAGAAGCGGGGTGACACGGCCGTTTGTCATTTGTGCCATTCTTTTTGCTTTATATAAATCTTCTTGACACAAAACAGCGAAAATAGGATTGATTTTATGGATTTTTATGATGTGCAGAAGTATATTTTCGTATATCTCCGCGCTGTTTCCACGCTGCAGACAAAAGACAAAGGTAGCACTGCGCGGAGTGTGTGCATAAGATGCAGGATAGGAAAAGGCGAGGTCGGGATAGAGCGTTGCCGCACTGCCGAGCGCGTTTGCAGCCGACACGTCGGATGGCGTGCGGCAGTGGATCCTTGCGGTACGGGAAAGGATCGCAGCGGCGCGACGCTCACCTGCTGTCGAAAGTCCGCCAATGCCGCCGAAGAAAATAAATTTTGTTTTTGTTGCTTTGGCAATGCGCGAAAGCAAATCGTAGTAAAACAGGGATCGTTTGCTCGTTTTGTCCTGTAAAAGCGTTCCGCCGCCAAACAAAAATATATCCGCAGAACGAATTGCGCAAAAGATTCTGAGCGGTGCGTATCGGAAGATCGCATGGACACCTTCTCGCTTTCGCGTTTTGCGTGGCGTGTTTGTCAGAACAGTGATATTACCGAAGCCTTTATCTCGCAGAAGACGGATCGCGGAGCGAAGGGTTGCTTCGTCACCGAGGTTCTCATAGCCGTAATAGCCTGCAACGACCGCGCGTTTCCCCTTTGGGGGGCGCATGACCGCGCGATAGATTCTTTCTGCATCCTCTGCCATGCGTTCTGTGTTGTAATGGTTCTTAATGAAATTGATTCCGAAACGAATTAGTCCATTTTTGCTTTCTGTTTCCATACTAAAAAGCGCAGAAATATCCATATATAGATCTTCTTCGGTTGCAACACGCTCGCCGCGAAAGCAGAAGTTTGTCCGCATGGCTTTCATTGCGTTATCGGGTGAAAAGCGTGAAAGGTATCCCTCGTCGCCCGATAAAATCGCGAGGCATCCGCAGGAGATCGCTTCCAGTGCAGCGCGGGAGCATCCGACGAAGACGGCGTTTTGGCGCAAAATGGGGGCTATGTCGCTTTGACGACCGAGAAACCGTATGATCTCCTTGCCTGTAAGACGATTGACTGCCGCGGCTTCGCTCGACAACTCTTTTCCCATCGTCCCGTCCCCCACCACCGTCAGTTGAAAATCGGGAAATGCGCGGTAGAGTCGTTCGGCAATACGGATGAGGAGGCGCGCTGTGTGGCTTCGATCGTTGTCAAGGCGCGACACTGTCACAACGCTGTGTATCTGCGGCGGCAGCCTTGGCGGATAGAAGTCCTTGCCGTCGATTCCGTTCACGGTCACAGTAATGTTGTCCCGAAAAACGCCGTAGACTTCTTCGAGATGTGCGCGGATATCTTCGGAAACCGCCAGCGTTCTTTCTCCCCAATCGGTGAGCTGCCTGCGGGGAAAGCGTGTTGAGAAACACAGGTGTGCGGTTGTGACGATGGGAATGTCCTGCGCCTTTGCTGCGATATGCGCAACGAGTGATGCGTTGCGTGTATGCGCGTGAATGATGTCGGGAGGCGCCTCACGCAGCGTTCGTGATAGTAAACGGACAGAGCGAAAGAGCGAGAGCGGCGTGCTCGTTTTCAAGGGGATGAAACGGTGTTCGATCTCCATTTTTGAAAGCGCGTCTACGTAGCAGCCACCGCCCGACATGACGCATAGGGTGTGTCCCCTTCCTTTTAATTCACGGGCAAGAGTCAGAATATGTGTTTCCGCACCGCCAATATCAAAGGAAGAGGTGAGCATTAAAATCTTCACTGTATACCTCACAATAAAAAATGCCGTGTCACTGCAAAACATGCGTCTTGTATGACACGGCGATAGCCGATAGGGCGCTTTGCCCGGCGGGTAAGAGCGCGGGGCGGAAGGATCATTGACGCCTGTTAAAGCATCGCGTTCTCTTCTTCATAGCTCTCTTGCATCAGCAGTTCGTCCTGCTCGGCGGCAACCAGCTGTACGTGGTAGGCATCAATCACTGCGTTTTCGAGCTGCATGCGAAAATTTGCGTTGATGGGATGGACGATGTCACGGTAGGTACCGTCGGGATTTTTGCGGCTCGGCATGACGATGAAATAGCGTTCGCGCGCGTAAATGACCTTGATGTCGTGGACGGCGAGCGCGTCGTCAAATGTGACCGAAACGATCGCTTTCATGGGGCCTTCGTCAAAAAACTTCCTGATTTTGATGTCTGTAATCTGCATATTTTTCTGCTCCTCTTTCCATGTGATTCAACTGTAGTTGTACCTTGTATCCCTATTATACATAAACTTTATGGAATTTATGCGGAAAAAATACAATTTTTTCTTTAAGTATTTGCCAATTTTTTTTGAACAGATCCGTAAAATTTGTCGGATTGTTTCATTCAATACAAGAACGGGAGGAAAAGAGACGGATCATGTCATTTGCTCACACTGCCTTCGATGGACGAACACTTTTTGACATCAGAGATGAAAGGAAAAAAATCTGTTTCCTCGGCATCGGCGGTATCGGAATGTCTGCGCTTGCCGAATGGTGTCATCACACGGGAATCGGAGTCTATGGCTACGACCGCGCACATAGCGAAAACACGGAGCGGCTTTCCGCTCTTGGCATATCCGTTACGGTCGGTGAAGATTTTTGCGTGACCGAAGACACCGCACTTGCGGTGGCGACGGCAGCCCTTTCCTTTGACGACCGCAGCGTTTTCTCAATGGAAAAGGCAGGGGTTCCGATTCTGGAGAGAAGCGTTTTTCTCTCTGCGGTCGCATCTCTTTATGAGAAGGTGATCGCCGTTGCGGGGACACACGGTAAAAGCACGACGACGTCAATGCTCGCATCAATCCTTTCGGCGGCGGGTGTTATGCCAACGGTCTTTTGCGGCGCCGTCATGCACGAAACGCAAGGTCCGCTTTTGTATGGAGAACGGCACTTTTTGGTCGTTGAGGCGTGCGAATATCAAAAAGCATTTCTGCATCTGTGTCCGACCACTGCCGTTGTGCTGTCGACCGAGCGCGACCACCCCGATACCTATGCCGATGACACTGCCGTCAGAACGGCATATAAGGATTTTATACATCTCCCAACGGTTAAAAGCGTCGTTACACGAAGCGATATCGGAGAAGGGTATTTGTATTCTCACAATGCCGTGGGCGCCGATCTCTATGCAACCGACGTCGTATACGAACGGGGCTGTGCCACCTTTACGCCGATCCTGTTCGGCAGGACACGGGCTGCCGTTCGCTTGCGTGTGCCGGGAAAGCACAATCTCGAAAACGCCTGCGCCGCTTATCTTACCGCTTATCTGAACGGCATTCCCGTTTCCGCGATCGAAAAAGGGCTATGCGATTACCGCGGCATTGCACGGCGGATGGAATATGTGGGAGATTGCAGGGGGGCATCGGTGTACATCGATTATGCACACCATCCGACCGAGATCACCGCGGCGATCGCTTGTATGAAGCAAATCGTGAGCGGCAAGGTGTTTGTGATATTCGAAGCGCATACCTATTCGCGCACATACGCATTTTATCCCGCATTTCTCTCCGCACTTTCTTTGGCTGACTTCTTGTTTATCACCGATATTTTTGCAGCGCGGGAGACCGATACGCTCGGCATGTCCGGAAAGCGCATGGCGCGGGATACGGGCGGTGTGTATGTTCCCGATGCGAACGCGTTGAAGAACGCACTGCTCCCCATGCTTTCGGCAGGAGATGCCGTACTTTTTCTGGGAGCAGGGAATTTTTTTCGGGTTTCTCGCGATTTGCCGCTTGACGGCGAGGGGGCACATCTGCTATAATAGATACGATTATAGCCGAAGAGAGCCGAACCTGTAAGCCTCGCGGCG
>JAZLAP010000016.1:0-4576 GCA_045613265.1 Eubacteriales bacterium
AACGAAGACGCTGATACTGTAAATATCAATGAGGTCGAGCATATGCTCGGCATCCTCGCGCATCTTTTCCGTAAGATCCTCACGGATCGTAAGACTGTAGTAGCCAAGCCTGACGTCGGCGTAATGCTTTCCGTTTTCCACACGGACGTTTTCCTTACGCGAGAGGATCATGTCGCTTTCGTCCTTTGTGACCTCGGTGAGCACAAAATACTCGGACAGCATATCGTAGTTGTCGTGCCCGAGATAGAGCATCTCTTCCTTCACGAAATCTACGGTAGCGTGAGGCCCGTATTGTGAGAGGATCACGTACGAAAGCGGCAGACGCTCCATATCAAAGATACGCTCGCCAAGCTCGCCCTTGTACTCCATCAGAGTCTGCGAGTAGTGTCCGTTACAGAAGGCAGGCACACCGCCGATCTTGCCGACGTTGTCATTATGCACATCGCCGTATACGAACGCCTTTACGATCGGATAGCTTTGCGTTGCCGCAACGAGCGCGGGGTCGCTGCCGTTCAGATAGTGACCTGCAATATAGACGCTCTCAAAGCCCTCGCTTGTTAATTCGTCAAGGAAAGAGAAGAGAAGCTCGCGGTCAACAGGGGTGTAGGAAAGCGTTTGCTGGGTTCCCGCAAGATAGTTCTTGCCGTCGCCCGTGCGGCTTCCCGTCTGACTGCCCTTTTGTTCGTCGTAGGTGTTCAGCATGATGATTGCGGTCTTCGCATCCTCAAACTTGACGATATACTCAGTCTCGGTGTAGCCGTAGCCACTATACGCAAACAGCATATCCCAGTATTCGTTGTCGTAGGTGTCGTGGTTGCCGGGCACGCAGTAGACGGGAATACCCGCCTCGCGGAGCTGAGAGAAATAGTATTCGTCGAGCTGATAGATCGCGTCGTAGAGGCTGCCGAAGTAGTCGTCCATGTTGACCTCACCGTTATAGTCAAGGTCATACACGGGATCGTCCGACTTCTTTACGTGCCCTTCCTTGAAGAGCCTGTAGGCAAACTCGGACGACGTCAGATCACCGAGGATGAATACGCCGTCGATCGGAGTGTTGTCATGCTCGGTCAGAATCGAATCGACGAAATGCTGCATACGGTCGTCGGCGTAAAGACCGTCGACGTTGTTCGCAGATGCCGAGCCGAGCGGCACGTTATAATGCAGGTCGGATGCAAACACGAGCCGAAGGTCGCTTTCGGCGGCAACCGTCGACGTGTAGCCGCACGCAGAACAGACCGCTGCTTCCGTAAAGCCAACGCCGTCGGGAGAAAGCGTTCCCGCCGACAAAAGACTGTGCGCCGCCGTCTCGCGTGCGTTACAGGACGGATCTGTGCATGCGCGGTAATGCCCCGAATTTCCGTCCGAGATCCACTCGGACGGAAATTCGTGCGTATGCTGCGGAGAGGATTCTACCTCTCCGCAAGCACAGAACAGTAGAGTTAATAGGAAAAAAAGTGCGCAAATGGTTAACTTTTTCATTTTACGGTTCCGTTCTGCCAAGTAATTTCTTCGGTGTTGACGTAGGTTTGCTTTGCCGAGCCACCGTCAACGATCTCGTAGGTCTTGTAGCCTACGTAAGACTTATAGAAGGACTCATAGTTCGGGCAAGACGCGAGATAGTAGAAGCAGAAGTAGCGTCCATCCCCCTCAATTTTGTAGTTACCGTTTGCATCCTTGTACCAGGTAACGGTCGTATCCTTCATGCCGCTCGGGATCACGTCGTACGCCGTCGTATATCTCTGGTCGAAGATGTTCAGGTCGTATTCTTCAATGAGGTAAGCGATCCGTTCGGCAATCGCGCGATCCTCTGCCGAAAGGTCGGTGCGGATCTCGAAGTGATAGTAGCCTGCGTGGAAGGTGTCGGTTGTCTTGCCGTTGTTTACGACAGAGTTCGTGATACGCGTCAGGATCATCGTGTTCTCGCCCTGCTTGTCGACCTCGGTCAGCGTGAAGTACTTCTCCATAAAGGCGTAGTTATCCTTGCCGAAGTAGACCATCTCGGTCTTGAAGAAGTCAACCTTATCGATGTCGCCGCGCTTCTCAATCGTCATGTAGGAGAAGGGAAGTCTCTGAATGTCAAACATGCGCTCGCCGTTTTCACCCTTGTATTCCATCAGCGACTGCGAGTAGTGACCGTTGGAGAAGAAGGGTATACCGCCGATACTGCTTGCGTAGTCGTTATGCACGTCGCCCTGAACCAGTACCTTGATGATGGGATACTTCTTTGCGGCATTGACGAGGGCGGCGTCGCTCTGGAAGAAGTGCGATGCAATATAAACCGTCTCGTAGCCCTCTGCCGTCAGCTCATCGAGGCAGGAGAAAAGGAATTCCTGCTCAACGGGCGTGTAGCCAAGCGTCTGCTGACCGGTGAGGTAGGTCTTGCCGTCGTTCGTGCGGCAGATATTCTGCGAGCCCTTCGCTTCGTCGAAGGTGTTCAGCATGATAACGGCGGTCTTATGCTCGGGGAATCTGACGATATACTCGGTCTCTCTGTAGCCAAAGGTCGCCTTGTAGCCGAAGATCTTCTCCCAGTATGCGTTGTCTACGGTATCGTGGTTGCCGGGTACGCAGTATACGGGAATGCCCGCATCACGAAGCTGAGAGAGATATTTGTCGTTCAGCTCGGAGATGCCGTCGTACTTACTGCCGTGGTAGTCGTCCATATTGACCTTGCCGTCCTTGTTGAGGTCGTAGGTTGCAAGATCCTTCGACGATGTGTTCGTGTGTACGTAATGTCCTTCCTTGAAGTAGCGGTAGTAGCTTTCCGACGAGGTAAGGTCGCCGAGGAAGAAGACGGCGTCAACGCCGTTCGCAGCGTTCTCCTTCAGGATCGCATCGACGAAGTGCTGCGGACGGGTTTCGGTCGGAATACCGTTAATGCTGTTCGACTGTGTGCCGAAGGTCGGTGTGTAGTGAAGGTCGGAGACGAACAGGAAGCGAAGCTCGCCGACGAAGCGGTAGACGAAGCCGGTCACACCCGAAACGGCAGTCGTGCCGCCGTTCGTGTCTGTAACGATCAGCTTCATTTCGCTGACGGTTGCAGCCACTGCGGGAGCAAGCGAGATCGCAAGCGTCGTGCCGTTCGTTGTGTAGTCGCTGAGCGTGGTGTACGCCTTGTCGATCACGTTGCCGCTCGCATCGGTGAGAAGGAGCGTGACGTACTTGTACGCAAAGCTCGTGAAGTTAAAGGTGACGGAGAACTCACCCGTCTCCTTATCGGCGGTATACGCCGTTGCGGTTACGTTGTTTTCAAGCATATATTCGTAAACAGAATCCTCATTGATCGGTGTCGTGCTGTTTGCCTGTGCCGTGGGGAACAGTTTAACGTAGGCGAAGCTTGCAGCCTCAGTCGCCGTCAGCGTGAGCGAAAGCGGAAGCGTTGCCGTAAGAACGCTCTTCTGACCGTAGACGGCGCGGATGAGCGTGCCGTTCGCCGTGTATGCGCCCATCGTTACGTAGTTGTAGTCTGCGCCCATCAGAAGCGCGTCTGCATCGACCGTGAAGGTCGAGGGATCAATGGTCACGTTCGATACCTTCATATCGTTCGGTACCTCGCCCGTCTTAACGAGGACGAAGCGGTGGAAGCCAAACCAGGAGCCGCCGATCGTTGCCGTCAGCGTGTAATCGGTGTTCGCAACCAGTGCCATCTCGCCGATCTTGTAGAGGTTACCCTCGTAGTAGATGTTCGGGAGGCTTGCGGGCTTGAAGGAAAGCGTTGTCGCACCGTCCGAAAGAGCGAAGGTCGTATCCATCGTGGAATAGCTTGCACCCAGCACGTAGAGCGTGTACATACCGCTTTCGCTGATCGTCGGGAGCGTAAAGTCTACGACCGCACCGCCGCGGGCAACGAGTGCGCCGCTTGCCACGCCGTTGAAGGTGAAGCCGGAGTCTGCCTGGGCTGCCTGCTTCGTTACGACCGTATTCGAGGAGCTTACGATCATGTGCGTTGCGTTTTCAAAATCCTCTACGGCGAGAGAGATCTTGACAGCCGAAGCGTAGTAGCTTTTTTCGAAGGCGTAAATACGGAGCTTGTTTTCACCCTCGTGCAGATATTGCGAGGTACCGCGCGTGAAGCTCGACTGCGTGGAGCCGGCGGCAAACTGCGCGCTCGTTTTGTGGCTCGACCAGCCGTCAGCCGTTGCCGAAATATTCTGGTGATGAATACGGGCGCGGTCGACTGCCTTGCCGATATAGCTGACGTCGTAGAAGCCCGCCTTATCGGCATTGACGGTAAATTCGATATAGTTTGCAGAGCCTGCGGGGAGATAAACGAAGCCGTCCGCATAGGCGGCATTGCCCGCCGCCGTGTAGGTCGTCGTGTCCGAAAGGTCAAATTCCCATTCGGTAACGGCAGGCGGAACGAAGGTGACGCCTTCGCTCAAAGCACTGTCCGCAAATGCGCCCTTGCCGAGAGCCTTGACCGTGATCGTCTGCCCCGCCGCGAGGACGACCGAGGTTTCGGTCGTCGTAACGGGGGCGGCAGAGCCGATCGTGTATTCGTAGCCCGAAGCACCGGCAACAGGCTCCCACGAGGCAACGCCCTCGCCGTCCACCGTCACGGTGGGGGTAGCAAGCG
>JAZLAP010000017.1:0-4324 GCA_045613265.1 Eubacteriales bacterium
GACTTATACATTTCGTGTACGAGTCCAAGCACCATATAGCACTCCGCCTCGGAATTCACGAGCACGCGGACAGCGTAGAAATCATAAATTTCCTCAAACGCTTTGTTCTGGTTGAACATTTTGCGGTACAAGCTGCCGATAGACTTAACGCGCCCGCTCATCTCGTACGGAATCTTCTCAGCGGTCAAACGTGCTTCGATACGCATCCTCGCCTCGTTAATACACTCGCGGCTTTCTCCGTACCGTTCCTCGACAGCGTTCTCGACCTCCTTGTAACCAATGGGGTCGAGGTAAAACAAGGAAAGATTCTCAAGCTCCTGCTTAATGAATTGCATACCGAGCCTGTCGGCAATAGGAGCATATATGTGCATGGTCTCCAGCGCAATGGCGCGTTGCCGATCCTCAACCTTGGCAGACAACGTGCGCATATTATGCAAGCGATCGCACAGCTTGATCAAAATTACGCGAATATCCTTCGACATGGCGAGGAGCATTTTGCGCAAATTTTCAATATGTGTTGCCTCTTTGTCCTCGATATTCATCGTCTTGATCTTGGTTAATCCGTCGACCAAAACGGCGACGTCCTCACCAAAACGGCGGCGCAGAACATCGAGATCCGTCTTGTCTGCGCAATCCTCCACCGTATCGTGAAGAAGTGCGGCACAAATGGCATCGGTATCCAGCTCCAGCCCCGAAACGATTTCGGCAACAGCGATCGGATGTGAAACGTACGGCTCGCCGCTTAAACGAAATTGTCCCGCATGAAGCTCCTTAGCATACAGATAAGCATCGCATATCTTTTGCGTATCGTAATTTTTTCCGTCGATCATCTGCAAAAGATTATTGATCTCTTTGTACATAGTCGATGCTTCCCCTTTTTAGGATTTTTGTTGTGAACGCAGCTTTTTCAGTATGCCCGATTTTTCAAGGTCTACTTTTTTGTCCGAAAAATGAAGCTTAAATCCGTAAACTTCATCATCAAGCTCCTCAATTCCGAGCAGATTCATTTCCTGCAACACACGAATAATAATCTTCAGTTTTACATATCCAATGCTTGCATTATGTTCACTTGCAAGCTTTGATAGAAGCGCACGGTGAGAAAGCAAATCGCATCCGCTCCGCACCGATCTTCTTACAAGCGTATAAACCGCCGCAAAATCATCGCGGGAAGGAAGAAAATTCTCCGATATGTCGAATGTCTCTCCCGCCCAAATGCGGTCAAAGCGATCGCGCTCTGACTCTTCCGCATCATTGTCGGTCTCGGCAAGACGAATATCGCGTGCAATGATCTGTACGGTTCGTCTACCGTTCCATTCATTGATATCCAGATTGAACAAAACGTCGGCACGGTCTCCCACATACAAGTCAATGTCCGCAGGACTTTTCCCGAAAAAGATTGCGACAACGGTACCATCGCCTGTACCAAGCAAGAACCGCGTATGCTTTCCACCGCTGACAGGCGTTACCTCCAGGACGGGAACATCCTTCAGAATAAAGGTCGGCACGGGATTTTTGACACCGTACGGTTCAAGCAACCGCAATTCCTCAGCAAGCTGCATGTTGATATCGGAGGGGGACAAAATGCAATCGGCTTCCAATGTCGGCTCGATCTTATTTTCCGTCAACACCTCTCGTGCATATTGGTTGATCGCCTCGCGGAAGGAGGGGAGCTCTCCGCGTGTCACACTAAGACCCGCAGCAAGCTCGTGTCCGCCGAATTTTACAAGATGGTCGGCACAATGCACCAATGCATCAACGAGATTCATTCCCTTAATACTTCTACCCGATCCCTTTCCAACGTCATCATCCGCATGTACGGAGGAATCGCCCCCTTCAAATGAGATCAGAATAGACGGGAGACCGTATTTTTCCGTAATGCGCGAGGATACGATACCAATGACGCCGTGGTGCCAGTCGTCGGCAGACAAAACGATAACGGGATTCTGCTCGAAGTCATATCCATCCTCAAGCATCGCGTATGCTTCCCGCATGATGTTGTTTTCCTCGTCCTGTCTCTCGCGATTGGCATCGCAAAGCTCTTCAGCGATCAATGCTGCCTCATCATCGGTTTCGGCAAGAAAAAGCTCCACCGCGCGCGAAGCGCTGCGAATACGCCCGGCGGCATTAATGCGCGGAGCAATCGTGTAACCGATATAGCTGGATGTGATCTTGACGGGAGTTTTGGACTTTTTGGGATCCGTTTTCGAAGAGGAAGCGGCATCCATCAAAGCGCGCAGCCCCTTTCGCTTCGTATTGGCAATCATATCAAGACCGTAACGCACGATCAGCTTGTTTTCGTCGGTGATCGGCATAACATCCGCAATCGTACCTATGGCAACAAAATCGGCGTACGCATCACAGATTCGTCCGATGCATGCAATACGCGTGTCTCCGGTCAGGCGTTCCTCCAGTGCACAGATCAGCTTGAAGACAACACCGACACCGGCAAGCTCCTTGAACGGATATGAGCAATCGGGGCGATGCGGATTGACGGTAGCGACTGCCGGTGGAAGCTCGGTACGGCATTCGTGATGATCGGTAATAACGAAATCAATGCCCAGCTCTTTGGCATACTGTACCTCATCGGAAGCCGTGATACCCGTATCAACCGTAATGACAAGCGACGTTCCCTCGCTTTTCAACTTATCTACCGCATAACGCGAAACACCGTACCCCTCGCCCGTACGGTTCGGAATGTAAAAGGAAATATCAGCATTTTTGCTTTTGAGATAGAGATACAACGTACATACGGCGGTAACACCGTCTACATCATAATCGCCATAAACAGTAATACGCTCTTTGCGTTGCAATGCCTGCTCAATACGGGCAATGGCGGGCTCGATATCCTTAAGCAGAAACGGATTTCCGAGCATCTCTTTCTCCATATTGACGAATGCACCGGCATCCTTTGGGGTGTGACAGTCGCGGTTAACAAGGAGCGTTGCAATCACGGGATGCAGGCCAAGAGATGTCGAAATTTGCGTAATCTCTCGTTTGACTTCCTCGCTTTCGGGCACCTTGACAACCCATTTTTTCTTTGTGTGTTCAGACATATTGATATCCATGCAGAGCAGTGCCCTGCCTTTCTAAATTATTAACATCGTTGGTGGGATCTGCAAAGACGACCGTAACGAATGAAAGACGAATGCGGAGAAAAGCGCAGATCCGTCGCTTTTCTCCACGGTCATAATCATCAGCCTACGCAAGGACGGTAGCGCATAATGATTTTTTCAGCGGTATGAATACCGTCGATCGCGGCACTGGTGATACCACCGGCATAACCGGCACCCTCGCCGCAGGGATAAAGATTCTCGGTACAAAGAGCCAATCTCATGTCATCTCGCAAAATACGCAGCGGTGCCGAAGTGCGTGTTTCGGCCCCCGAAAGCAATGCATCCTTGGAAGCAAAGCCTTGAATTTTGCGGTCAAATGCCCGAATGCCGTCGCGTAGTCCCTTGGTAACAAAGGAAGGAAGATACTCATCGGGTGACGAAAGTTTATATGCCGTGCCGCCCATATACGTAGGTAAAACACGTGTAGGAGGCGTCGATCTGCCGCCATCAAGAAAATCCCCCACAGTCGTCAACGGTACGCTATAGTCCGAGCCTCCCGCACGAAAAGCGGCGCGTTCGATCTCGCGTTGAAAGCGAATTGCTTTCATGGGATCGTTTCCGTAATCCTCGCGGAAGACCGAAACCGCAACTGCACTGTTGGCGTTTTTGCCGTCACGGGCATGACGGCTCATGCCGTTCACAACAACGGCGCCATCTTCGCTGGTCGCGGCAACTACCTCACCGCCCGGGCACATACAGAAGGTATAGACACCGCGCGTATCGGTGTTTGCGGAAAGCGCATATTCCGCATGTGGCATCCCGTGTCCTTCAGCGAAGCTACCATACATGGCGTGATCAATATCACTTTGTAAATGTTCGATACGCACGCCTACAGAAAAAGGCTTTGGTTCGATTTCATAACCGCCGCGTATCAGAAATTCGTAGGTATCCCGTGCACTGTTTCCGATGGCAAGTACACAAAGTCCGCAAGCAATATCACCGCAATTCGTCTTGAGCGCAGTCACCCGACCACTTGCTTTCACAAGCGCATCGACACGCGTATGATAGCGTACCTCGCCGCCAAGCGAAACGATTTTTTCAATCATATTGTCTACAATGTTTTCCAAAATATCGGTGCCAATATGCGGCTTTGCGGGAATCCTGATGGATGAAGGCGCACCGAAGCGACAGAAGGTGTCGAGTATATACCCGGACAAAGGATCGTTTACGCGTGTTACAAGCTTACCGTCGGAAAAGGTTCCGGCACCGCC
>JAZLAP010000018.1:0-2863 GCA_045613265.1 Eubacteriales bacterium
CACCGCATCATGTCCACGGTCGGCTTCGACCTTGACGCGACCGAGTTTTCGGGCACGAAGGCTGCCGCTACCCTCAAAACGGCAAGCGACGGCACGAGCTACCGCGAGTTCAAAAAGGGCGAGACCAATGCTACGGGCGGCGCTGTCAAGCTGACGACGCCGAGCTATACCGTTCCCGGCATCTACGAGGTCGAGATCGACTATCTGACGAACGGTGCTGCCGTCGCCTCCTTCTCGTTCCGTAACGACAGTGCGAAGTCGACGAACAAGGACTTCACGACCACGGCAAGTGCCGGTACCGCGACCTTCTTCGGCCTTGCCGCCGCGGGTAGCGTAACCGACACGATCGACCCGACCGCATCGTCGCTGAAAACCGTCAAGCTTACGTCGCTTCTCGTTTCGGGTAAAAACAGCATTACGGGCTATCTGACGGGAAGCTGTAACGATAGCATTACCATCGCCGTTGCAAGCGTTCGTCTGCGCCTCGTTGCACCGTTCGGCGCGGATACGGGCGCTACCTACTTTAACCTTGCAACGCGTAACCCCTCGAATACCGACGTATACACGCCTGTGAATCCCGGCACGTCGCTTGCCCCCTTCAGCTTTACGGTTCCCGAAACCGGTCTTTACCGTCTGAGCGGTATGATCGGCTCGTATACCGGCGCAACCTTTAAGCTCGCCGTCACGGACGGCAAGGACACGCGCACGATGACGCAGTCCGCAGTCGGTCTGCACGAAGGCTACGGCGATACTGCCGAAGGTGTCGTCTACGCGAACGGCTTTGGCGACATGTATCTTGAAGCCGACACCACCTACACTGCGACGCTGACGTCGGTCGGTCAGCAGACGCGCGTATACGGCTTTATCCTTAAGCCCGTCAACCGCGAGGTAAAGGAAAGCTTTGAATACTATCCGAAGGATAACGAGGCGGTTGCCGACAAGCTCCTTTCGGACGGTGAAACGCTGCTGATCAACAAAACCGCGCATACCTTCACGGTAACCGCCGACCGCGCGGGCATTTACGCCGTGAAGCTGAAGTACAACTCAAAGAACGCAAGAGTCGGTTATCTCAAACTGGAGAACAAAACCGTACCGAACGCGAAGGTTTCCGAGGGCAGAATCTTTGAAAATATTCTGACCTACGATGCGGTGCCGACCGACTACGTCGTTCCTGCCGACGACAAGGCAGGCGCTTTCCTTCCCGATCTCTCGGATTCCAAGATGAACAAGATCTACTTCGGCGAGGGCTTCCTTTACGTCTATCTCGCTGAGGGTGAAAACTCGCTTTCGCTCTATACCGCCACGGGCTCCTCGGGAACACTGGAATTCGGTCTCTACGCGATGCAGTTTATTCTTCTTGACCCGCTTTCGATCAGCGATCGCATCAAAAACGATGCCTTCACGCGCGAGGATAACAATGCAGCGTATAACGGCGCTATTTTCCCTCATTCCAGCAGTAGCACGAATCTCAAGTCTATCGAAACAACCGTCACTCTTTCCGCCGGTGTATACCGTGCATCGGGACTGATCCAGGTTGGACCTGACGCAAAGATGACGCTATCTCTTCTTTCGGGTGAAAACACACTCGGCTCGACAAGCTATACCTTCAACAAGTCAGGCTCCTACACACATGCACCGGGTACGTCAACGGGCTTCGGTTATTACGGATTCGATCAGGAAATTACCGTTCCCGCAAGCGGTGAATATACGTTACGGATTTCGCATTCGGGTTCCTTCTATATCGCCGTCTCCGAGCTGTACCTCACGAAGGCTTCCGACATCCCCGAAGCAATCGATACGCCTACCGTTACGGTTGACAGCGACGGCGTGGCTACGTGGGACACCGTCAAGGGTGCGACCGCATACGCCTACAAGGTGAACGACGGCGAAGCGGTAACCACGAAGGACACGAGCGTCACGCTCACGACGATCGGCGACTCCATCTCGGTCATGGCGATCGGCAACGGTAAACAGCACCTTGACAGTGCATGGTCAGAAAGCGTTACTTACGTTAAGAAGCAGTTCACGGTCGATATGGCAACCGATATTATAAAGTCGGTAGGTCTTGCGCTCCAGACCGAGGGTACCTACAAGGATTATTATCTCCTGACGGCAAACGATTCGTCGAACTACTTCGACTTCAAGATCAACGCAAGCGTTGCGGGTCTTTACGCGATCTCGTTTGACTCCATGGTCGCAAGCGGCTCGTCTGCGCGCGTTTATATCAAGAACACGACAAACAAGGGCGACGGCTGGACCAACCACGCGACGACCGCGCAGATTTCCGCCGGCAAGACCACCGTGCTCGGTACGACCGCCGCATACCAGTACCTGTACGAGGGTGAAAACACCATCCGCATGTATCTCGAAAAGAGCCGCGCACCGATCTACTTCAAGACGGTACAGCTTGATCTGTATTGGGAGGACAATGCCGACGCAAAGCAGATCATTTCGGCAAGCGTCGTATCGAACATCGTTCAAAGCTCGAACGGCAACTCGGGCATTAACAAGCTCGCGCTACTCCCAACCGGATCGCTTATGCTCCGCGGTGCCGGCACTACACCGGACGCCTTTGCGGACGTGAAGCTTCCCACCGTTTCCGAGGCGGGCGACTACACGCTCTACTTCTTTGGCTCGGCATATCTGAGCAGCGGTAAGGGCTCGGTTACCTGCACGAACGGCACGACGCTTTACTACCAGCCTGCGCTGAGCAACGCCTACAACGGCAGTAACCATTACGGCGAGGGCAACCTTTACGAGATCGGCACGCTGTCGTTGCTCAACGACACCGACTACACGATCACCGTAGGCTCTGCCAATATGTGGCTCGGTATTCACGCGATCTACCTTGTCAAGACCGGTG
>JAZLAP010000019.1:0-13023 GCA_045613265.1 Eubacteriales bacterium
TAAAAAATGCTCTCAAACAACCCCTCAGTCAGCTTCGCTGACAGCTCCCCTTACACAGGGGAGCCTACCGCTGCGGCGGGATTGCTCAACGGCAAAAGCCTCTACTGAACCACCTGCTTAGCAGGTGGTTTTCTATAACCAGTCATAAAAAAGGAGAGCCGTCTCAACATGTGTTGAGACGGCTCTCCTTTTGAGATCTTCTCTCTTTATTCTGCGTTGTCTGCAGTCTTATGCTTGACCGTAACGGTCTTGTAGACGATATCCTGCACGTCGCCCTTGATCATGGTGAAGGCGACGAAGTTTCTGAGGTAGCCCGTACCGTAATAGGAATCGTATGCCTTCACGTACTCCTCGTTGGTGGAGTTGCTCGGAACGACCGACTTCAGGTACTCATTATACGCCTCGTCGATCTCCTCCTCGGTGTGCGAAACGCCAAGCGCCTTTGCCGCCGTATAATAGATGATGCTCTCGCGGACGATAGATTCCGCATAACTTTCGATCTTGGCATCCACCGCTTCCTCGGTGTTCACGCTGAAGAGTGCCTTCTTGTAGTCGAGGAAGGTCGGGTACTTCGACGTGCCGTTCTTCTGCACGTATTCGTCGTAAGAGAGCTTCAGATAACCGTCGGTCTCCTTACGCGCCTCGGAAAGAGCAAGCTTCGGGTAGGTCTTGACGATCCTGTCACCGATTGCGCGGATTTCCTCGTCCATCGCGAGATAGATGCGCTCCTCGTAGGCGTAGTTCTCATACTCCTGAAGCGTATTGTAGACCTCTGCGCGGAAAGTCTCCTCGGTTACAGTGCCCTCAAGCTTCTTGCCGCAAATGGTGTCAAGAACTTCCTTCATATAGTCACTCGTCAGCTCGGGAAGATCCTTGCGCGTTACCGACAGGGGAATCAGATGGAAGACAACGGTTTTTCCGGCGAGATAGGCGAGGTCTCCCTTTTCATCGTAATTATCGGGAAGGGTTACGGGAATATCAAGCGTGACCTCCTTGGTAACGGCGAAGTGAACCGAGATTTCGTAGGTAGCCACCGTTGCCTTTTCGGGGATATAGATATCCTTCGTGACCTTTCTGCCGCACTCGGCAGCAGCGATCGTATCGTACAGATATGCATACGCACCGTCTTCGTCCGAAAGATCGATACGGATGCAGCTTTCGCTGTCGTAAACGTGAGAAACACCCTTGTCATCCTTATAGGTAGCAACGTAGGAGATATAAAGGATCGTGTCCTCTCCCACGGCACCCGAGTTACGCTCGACGAGCTGATAATCCTTCGGATTGGCAGCAGCATCGATGATCGCCTGCTCAAAGCTCTCCTCGCGGTCGGTAATGAACTTGTCCCCCTTCGTGCCGAGCGTGATGCTCGTGGGGTTGGTGGAAAGGTAATTGGAGAGTCCGTCAATATCCTTGCCGTCGAGCGTCACACGGTAGCGGAAGGACATGACGTCGCCCGTCACCATAACGCAGTCGGTCAGCACCGTGGTCTCGGCATTTGCCGCGCGGACAAGCTCGATAAAGGAGTTTGCCTCCTCCTCGGACACCGTAACAGGTGCATCGACCGTGACGGTCAGCTTTTTGAAATCGGGGGCCGACTCGGACAAAAAGGACGTGAGGTCGTTCTGCATATAATCGTAGTGCCCATTGCCGCAGGAGACCAGGAGAGTCAGCATTGTTGCCACCAAAAGAAGCGTGGCGATCATTTTTGTAATGCGCATAAATTTCACCTCATTTTGCGTTTTAAAAAACGGTCTTAATAAGAAATCTCAACCGTATATTTTTCAATCATGGAAATCGGACGATAAGACAGCTTCGACCGTCTCAGTCCTTCGTCGCCGTCGTCCTCCTCGCGGTTGACGTACACGGCAGTCGGCATAGCGCGTGATACAAGCTCACGCACCAACATGGGATAGGCACCGCGCACCGCGCGCTTCGCCTTTTCCACATGAATATACAGGGTATCACCGCGGATCTCACCGATCGATAGCCCTACGACTTTCCGATCTACCGTAAGCAGGATTCCGCATACCGGAAGAAGCGAAAAGGCAGACAAGAGACGTTCTGCCGCATCTCCCTCGGCATGTGCCGAAGGGCTGTCATCCTCCTCCTCACTTCGGTAGCGCGAAAGAAAATCGCGCGCAAGGGGAAGCGTTGCTTCGTCAAGCGGAAGCACTGCGTGATCCGGGTACTCGCGTAAAAAAGCATGCAAATGATTGCGTTTGGCGGCAAGCGCTTTGCCGCGGAAGGCAGAAAGCGATTCTGCAGTGTATAGATAATCCTGTGTGGCGGGATCGGTCGATAGCGTTGCACGGTCACCGAACACCCGACAAAATGCATCCGCCGCTTCACGGCAGAGCACCGTAATGCGCGGATTTTCGGAAAAAGCGGCATGGAGCGCATCCGCGAAAGCCGCTTCGCGTCCGAAGGGTGGCACAGGCGGAGCGATGACACGCCGTCCGACACCCGTTGTCAGAAAGCCGACGCCCGCCGCCTCGCCGAAGGCAAGATGATAGGCGTTTGCCCACATATATTGGTAGCCGACCGTAAAATCGGCAAACCGTCCGACACCCGAAGCGAGAAGCCTTGTCAGCGCCTCTACGCTTTGTTCGTTGATCGCGGTAAGTCTCACGGTCACGCCTCGCGCAGCGCATCGGCTGCCGCCGTTGCGAGTGCATCGCAACGCTCGTTTTCCGCGTGTCCGTCGTGTCCCTTCACCCAGACGAATTCAACCGTATGGTAAAGAAGGAGTGCGGAGAGACGCTCCCAAAGATCGATATTTTTGACCTCGTCCTTCGTCCCGCGGCGATAGTTTTTCTTTTGCCAGCCCGTAAGCCAACCAAGCGTTATCGCATCGACGAGATATTTGGAATCCGAATACAGGGTAACGGCGCAGGGCTCCTTCAATGCCGAGAGTCCCGTGATCGCCGCCAGAAGCTCCATGCGGTTGTTGGTCGTTGATCTTTCGCCGCCCGAAAGCTCCTTCCGATGCGCACCGTACACGAGAATACATCCGTATCCGCCCGGACCGGGATTCCCGCGGCAGGCACCGTCGGTATAGATCTCTACATTTTTCATATAAAGAATATCCGTTTCAGGGATTAGTTTCGAAAAGAGAGACAGGAAAACGCCGCGGCGCTTTCCTGTCCTTGACGAGAGATCTCTCGTCCCGTCTCTCGCCTACACGGTCATATTATTTGCTATCGGCAGTTTTTACGAAGGTCATCGAGCCCTTGTAATCCTCGTAGAGCTTCTCCATGACCTTGTCAAAGAGAACGCCCACGCGAATACCGCTCTCGCTACCGTACTCTGCTGCAATATACGCCTCTATGGTATCGTAGTACTCGTAGCCGAAGTAGGTCACGTATTCGCCGTACATGGAGTAGTAGTAGTAGTACATGTAGTTGTTGTATTCCCACTGATACTCAACGTTTGCCATGATGGTCTCCCACTCGTCGGCGGGGATGCTGATCTCCAGTGCTTCGGCAAGCTTATACACAATGAAGCGAGGTGCAAGCTCATCCTTCGCGATAAGATCGATCTTCTCGCGGATCTCAGACTTATTCTTTGCGCCGATCTGTGCCATCAGGTACTGCTCAAATTCGGTGTAGGTCTTGGTCACGCCGTCAACCTTTTCGGAGTAGATACCGCTGTTGTCTACGTTGAAGGTATAGCGCGCGTTTTCGTAGTATTCCTTGTAATATGCGTCGAGGATCGACTTCGGAATCTCAACCTTAGCGGCAGCCGTGATCTTTTCCCACATAACGTCGATGCCGCGCTGTCTCTGCATTTCCTTCTCGTGCGCACGGAGATAAACCTCAAGCGCATAGAGAACCATATCGTCCTCGGTCTCGATCAGCTTCTTTTCGGCAGCCTCGCCGTCAACCGCAGTCTTGAGTCCGTCGTAGATATAAAGCTCGGTCAGCTCCTCAACCTTGTCCTCCTCGCCCTCGACCGTGGACTCGGTTACCTTTTCGCCGTAATACTTGGCGTTCTCACCGTCGGCAGGCTTGGTCTTGAAGAGGAACTCGCCGTAGTAGTTGTTGGTGTAACGGATCTCAATGATCTCTTCGGTGTCACCGTCGCTGTCAGCGTCGTCCGTGTCGGCGATCTCTTCCTCGAGAACGTAGAAGTAACGGGTATTGCTGTCATCATCCTTCGAGCCGTTTGCCTTCGTGGAGTCGAGCAGATCCTCAAACGTGATCTTTTCGGGAAGTGCCTTGATGGCGGAAACGTAGTAATCGTAGGTGACGTCCTTTTCCTCGCCGTCGATCGTCTCCTTGACGGTCAGGCTCTCCCAGTTGCCGGCGTATACGTTCGAGACCTTATACTTAACGGTAACCTCCTGCTCGGTGACGTCCTTATCGTCGGCATCGTAAAGATCGTTCGTCTTTTCGAACGCCTTGTTATCCTTATCAATATAAAGCATTTTGGTCAGCGTGTATTCGCCGTTGGCAAGACGGTTCTGCGCGTCCTCACCCGTCTCGTTGATATGTGCGAGAATGTCGTCGCGCACCCACTTCGTAACAACGTCGGACGTATCGACTGCCATGTCGAAGGTGTAGCTCTTGTTGTTGATGTCGGCAACCGAAACCGATGCGTCCTTATCGTTCTTGTAGTTCACGGTCATCGTGACCTTTACCCAGTCGTGCGCGCCGATCTTCTGATCAGCCTTTGCAGATGCGCCCGAATCGTTCATCGCAACGCCCTTTTCAAGGAGTGCAAGATAGAAGGGATCCGAGAGACCGTCCTTCTTATAGGGATCGTAGGTCACGCCGCCCGTCACGTTGGACGACGAGAAGTTATATGTCCAGCTCTTGTCGGTCGAGGTCTTGCCGTCAACCGTCTTCGTGAAGTACACGGTCAGGATGTCGTTTGCGCCGAGCGTTACCGTAGGTGCATCGGCGTTTGCCTTGGTTACCGTGTAGGTAACGGTGGTGGGGACGGCGATATCCTTATCGTTGCCTGCGGTAAAGCTTACCTTGGCGCTCGACGAGGTGCCCGTCTTGTTTGCGTAGAGGTTACCCGTAACACTGTACTTTTCGCCGACCTTCATGCCGCTGCCGCCCTCGGCAAGACGTGCTTCGAGGTCCTCACGGATCAGCTTTTTCAAAGCGTCGGTCGTGGTCTCTTCCTTGCCCATATCGTAGACGTAGCCGGTCTCGGTATAAAGCTCGTCCGACTCGTATACGAGAAGCTCCTGCTTAACCGAAATGTCGATCGTGATCTTATCGGCGGCGAGAACGTCGTCGCCCTCCTTGCGGAGAGACTTGTCGGCACCGAGGGATGCGAGGAGTGCGTGGTAAGCATCCTCAAGGTATGCCTTGGTGACTACGTCAACCTTATCCGCCTCAAGCGTACCTGCCAGCACGGCGTTAAGGTCGAGCGTTACCTGTCCTGCGGCGTTCTTGTCCCAATTGTAGGAGCAAGCGGACATGAGAAGGCAGGAGAGTGCCAACACCGCAGCCAGAATGAAACTTGTGACTCTTTTTTTCATTGCGATAGTTCCTTTGCTTGTTGTTTTTCGGTCGCCGACACATGCCGACGATAGTTTTACTTACTTATTATAGCATACATTTTGAAAAATGCAAATGTTTTTTGCAATTTCTTTCGCATTTTTTTGAATTTTTTTCAATTTTTCCGCTTTCTCCGAAAAAAATCTAAAAAAATTATCAAAAAGTTCACAAATGCAGCTCTTTCGATCGACGTTTTGCCGATGCCGAAGGGCGCGGGCACGTATTTGCGATCATGGAGAAGATGGGAGAGGCGTTCAGTTGTATTTTTCGTCGCGGTCAAAATCGCGTCCTTCTGCAATAGCGATCAGATTCGCCGCCATCGTTTTGGCGAGCGAGGTACGCGTATAGAAGATCGCGGTTTCGTCGCCGCCGTCGGTAACGGCAACGAGCGTCTTGGTCTCGCTGTACGGAATGAAGCGATAAACGATGCTTCGTCCGTCGATCGTTTCAACGGTCATAGTCATGACGGCTCTGCCGTTTTCGCAGAGCGCCTCGCGCTCCTCGTCGGAGAGCGCCGCCTCGCCCTCGTAATTCTGCCACAAGAGATAATAATAGAGGTCGTTGAAATTATCGTAGGGCACCTGTTTGCCGTTCATCGGCAGGCTATCGTAGACGAGCGAGCCGCTCTGATCGAGGTGCGTTCTGACTGCCGAAACATCAAAGGTATAGTCTCCCGTAAGATCGGTGTAATCAAACGAGAAGCGCAACCTCTTCAAAAGATTCACGTAGCAGGCAATGAGGTTCGGCTTGATGAAGGTGAAGCTGTCGTAGCCGAGAAAATCGAAGGTCTCGGCGGGCACGACGGCGATAAGATCGTAATAGCGGCTGGCAACGAGGCGGGTACCGTCCTCGCGCACGTCTCCGACGTATAGCGTGACCTCGATATAATCCTCGTCGTTAACGGTGACGTCGTTGGCACCGATACTGCCGCCGTAATCGCTTTCATCCATTTTATATTTGTTGGCAAAGCGGAAGCGAATCGTCGTATAGAGTCCGTATTTCTCGATATCCGCATCGCTTACACCGAGGCTGTGCACCGCATCGCCCGACAGTGCCGAAAGCGTTTCCAGCATCGCCATAATGGCGTTGTCGTTCGTAGTATAGGGGGCAAGCTCAGTATCGGGCGAAAAAGCGTAAAGCGGCGCCGACTTAAAGAAATCGCGGTCGGCGGCACTCTTCACGAAGGAGAAGCCAAGCTGCGTTTCGGTCTCGACGCGGTATTCAATACAGTGGAAGCGGTAGGTGTAGGTCACCCGGATCGGCTCGCCCTCTATCGAATCCACCGTCGTCTCCAAAACGACGTCGGGAATCGCAAGCTCCTTGCCGATCTCCTGCCCGACGAGCGCATTGCGCACGGCAACGGGAACGCTCGCCTTATTGAAGTTGTAAAACACGGTCTCCTCGCGCGTGGTCGGTACGGCGCCCGCAACGGCAACCGTAAGGCTCTGCCTGACGGCGACGGCCATGCTGTCGGTAACGACACCGGTTTTCGTATGCAGCTCGCGCTCGATCTCAAAGCCGTCAACGAAAAATTCGCCGTACTGCTGCTGGGGTGCGGGGATCACGGTGGGGGAAACGAAATAGCCCGCACCACTGTTGGCAAGCTCACCCATCGACGCGGTAATCGTCACGTAGATGATGTCGCGCCCCTCAAGGCGGACGTAGTAGCCTGTCTTATCGTTCGTCGGATCACCGACGTAAACGCGGAAGACCTCGTTATTGTAAAGCGTAAGCTCGATATAGGCGGGATCGTCGGCTTCGGCAAGACCGTAGCTTTCGTAGAGAGCCACGGCATCCGCGCCCGTCGCCACGCGCTCGTCGCGCACGTATGGAGTTCCTGCCGCGACGATGATCGCCGCAAGCTTTTCGGGATCGAGCGTCAGATCCTCGTAGAGCTTGCCGTCCTGCTCGATCATGAAATTGATATAGTCCTCAGGATCGGTCTCCTGCTTCTTCGGCGGATGCACGAAGGAATAGGTCTCGTCCTTGTTGCTGACGGTAATCTGCTTGATATTGTGACTGTAGTCGCCGTTTTCGGGGGTTTTGCGGTCGTACGGACCGTAAAGGACCAGCTTTCCGTAAACGGTACCCTCACCGCCCGACGTATCGAGCGAGGATTGCTCGTTCTCGACGGGTGCAAGCATGAGGGGAAGCACGAGACAAAGCCCAAGCAGAACAAGACCGCCGAGCGTGGCAAGGAGAACGGTGAATAATGTTCTTTGCTGTTTCATACCCTCTCCTCCTTACAGATGCTTGCGGCGCAATCTGACGGCAACCCCCGCCGCGGGGATGATAACGACGGGCAAAAGCATGAGCAGCACCGTCCACCAGACTGCCGCCGTTTGCGAAAGAGGCTGCATAATGCGCACAAGCGTATAGCCCGACTTCGTGCCGATATCCATTGACGACAGCAGCTTGTCGTCGCCCTTAACGAAATAATAGGTGGTGCTTTCGACGATGTCGTCGCTTTCATACGCCTTGCCGCCGTAATTCTTCGAGTCAAGGTCGGTTGGCGAGCCGAGATCCGAGTCGGCATACACGTCGCTTCGCGTGATAACGCGCAGTGCCGCCGCGAGAATATCGCGGTTACCGTAGGCGTTACTGCCGAGATAATCGGCATCGAGAATCGAATTTGAACCAAAGGCGGTAAGATAAGAATAGGTGTAGTTACCCTCGTCCGAGAAATAGGCGGTCACGCCGACCATCGCAAGCGCAAAGCTGTCGCTCTCCTTGGAAAGATTGCCCTCCCGATCATAGGATTTCGTCCCCTTCGGGGCGAGCAAGAATGGTGAAACGTGTCGCGAAATCCCCTCGGCAAAGGTCTTTTCATCGGTGTCGCGCCAGGTGCGGTAGAGCGACGAGGAATGCGTCACCACGGTACGCGGTGCGGCAACGAGATCCGAGACCGCCGCGTAGAAGGCGTGCGAAACCGCCGAGGTATCGTCGGTGGCGTAAACGGCAGAGAGTCGTTCAAGCTCGACGTCGCTCATGTCGCCCGTGCGCGTACCGCGCAGAATATCGTCACCGTAGCCGATACCCCACTCCTCAAGATAGCCGTGAAGTGTGGGAAGTGCGGACACGGGAACGTCGGGGTTCTGGAAATACAGCATATTTCCGCGCTTTTCGAGATAGCGGTCGATCTTTTCGATCGCAGAGCGATAGGCAAAGCTTTCCGTATTGCTGTCGTCGTAGTCGCGATCGGGAGCGTTCATAATGAGAAGCACGCAGTCGTCGGGGATCACGCCGCCGTCGCCGAGCGCATCAAGGTCAAGCGTTTTTACGCCAAACCCCATTTCGAGCAAAAGCTCGTAGAAGGCGAGAAGCGAGGCGTTGTCTGCGTGGTCGGGGTTTTCGGTGTCAAAATACGCCTCACCGTGCCCGACGGTGAAATAGGCGACAGGCTCTTTGAGGCTCGTCACCGAAAGGATCATCGTGGCAAGCTGATACTCGCCCTTGTAGGCATAGTATTCGCCGTCCTCGCCCTTCGAGAAGAAATTGTCCGACGAGGCAATGCGGATCTTGCCGTCGTAGCTCACGATGACGTCGGTCGACGTGATCGCGGATGCCGCCGTGATCTTATAGCGGTCGGCGGCGTGGGCATCCAGAGAGAGATTCAGCGTTTCGACCTTGATGTTCGGCTTTTCGGCGGCAATATCCTTTGCGAGGATATAGGTCGGACGCAAAAGCTCGTCTGCAAGCAGACGGTCGGGATCGTTACAGAAGGTGATGGTGACGTTTTCGTCAACGTCGGCGATCTCCTTTTTCATCGCGTCGGTCATCGTATAGATGCCCTCTGTGGTCATATCCGAGAAGAAGTTATATTCGCGGACGCGGTGCAAAAGGAAGAGGTTCAGAACCGCAAGCAGAAGAATCCCCAAAGCGAGAATCGCCGCTGTCAGCGGTAGCCTGTATTTACGGCTTTTCAAAAATTGCATTCGGCGTTTCTCTCCTTATCTTCTTTTTCTGCGGATTACAACGGCAACCGAAATTGCAACGAGGATCGCGGGCAGGACTGCAACGAGAAGGACAAACACACGGTCGGCTTCGCCGTTCGTCAGATCGCGGAGCGCCTCATTCTCCACCTCAAGAATCACCGTTCCTGCGGGAGCCGTTTCGCAGCCCATCTCCTCAAGCGCGGCGTAAAGGAACGCCTCGTTTCCGTAAAAGGGGGTGTTCGTAACGTCGCCCGCCGCCATATAACCGCCCGCCGCAAGGAACAGCGTGCCGCCGTTTTTCAGCTTCGACAGTGCGGATACGGTATAAACGCCCGTATTGCCCTCGCCGTCCTCTGCGGTTTCGGCGGTATAGAGAAGCGGCAGAACGCTTTCGGTCTTTTCGGTTGCGGTAAGCTTCAGTGCCGCCACGTCACGGACGAGAATGCGTGCATCGGAATAGCGGGCAAAGCGTGCGGCAAAATCGGGAACGCTTTCGGTGGCAAGGCTCGTCACGAAGGTCTTGCCGTTGCGCGTCAGACTGTTCGTAAAGTCGTAAAGCTGAGGAGCCTCGACCGTAATACCGTAGGCTGCGCAAAGCGCGTGAAGATTGTGAAGCGATGCAAACGATTCGCCCGACGGATCGACCGACAGATAGAACTGTCCGCCGTTTTCGAGATAACGCACGAGACGGTCGTATTCGGCGGTAATGCCCGAGCCTTCCTTGGCTTTTTCAAGGTCGTAAATAGGATTCACCGTCACGAGCAGCGCACAGTCCTCGGGAATCGCTTCGGACGAAAGGGCGATCGTATCACAGGCGTAGCCCGCCATCGTAAGCAGCACGACAAGTCCCGACGTCGTCACGTTTTCACCGTGATCGACCGTGAAATAGGCAGCGGGATGATCCTCTGCCTTTTCCTGTACCCAGAAGAAGGCGGCGGCAAACATTTCTTCGCCGTTATAGGCATCGATATAATTGGTCTCGGCATTCAGAAGGAAGAAGTCCGAGAGGTCGAAAATGCGGCATTCGACCGCGCTTTCGACGATGACCGAGCTTTCCGAAATACCCGAAACGCCGGTCTTTTCGACGTACGCGGCAATGGCTCTGTGGTCGGTATAGACGTTATAGGAATCCAGAACCTCTATCTTGTCGGGGTAGCGTGCCGCATACTGGAGCGCCGTGTTATATACGAGGCCGTACACACTATCCTTCTCCATGCTTTCCTCCGACGTACAGAAGCGGATCGTTACCTTGTGCTCCGCCGCCCCGATCTTCTCCGCCATCACGTCACCGATCTCGTGCGTGTACTGCGTTGCGGTATAGAAATACCACGAAAAGCGCGTGGCAAGCGCATAGACGAGCACGTTCAGAAGAAGCGCGGTGACGACGAACAGTGCCGTCAGGAGCGCGCCGAGCTTTTTCGGCTCGTTTAACATTCGTTGTTTCATCAATGCCTCCCGCAATCAGCTGTAGCGACGCTTATCGAATACACGCACCGTCAGGAAGAGGAACACGACCGTTACCGAGAGGTAATAGACGAGAGCGGCAACGTCAAAGATACCGTTCGAGAAGTTGACGTAGCGCGAGAAGAGCGAGAAGCAATCAAACACGTAACGCACGGCGTAACCGCTGAAAAGTGCGCCAAGCAAGGACAGAAGCAGAAATACCAGCAATACGCCGATCGTTCCGACCGCCGATGCCAGCTGGTTTTCGGTCATCGAGGAGACGAAAACACCGATCGCAATAAACGCCATGCCCGCGAGGAGAACGGCAACGTAGTTACCGAAAAGCATGGCTACCTTCAGATCGGCATAACGGAACAGAATCAGAAAATAGAGTGAGGAAAGCGTATGCGCGCCGAAGAAGAGCGTAAAGGCGGCGAGAAATTTGCCCGAAACGATGCCCGTCAGAGAAACGGGAGCCGTCAAAAGCAATTGCTCCGTCCGCTGCTTCTTCTCCTCGCTGAACAGCTTCATCGTCAGAAGCGGAAGCAGAACGACCGAGGCGTACAGCATAAAGGTGAAAAAGGGCGTAACGCTTGCCGACTGTGCAAAAAGCGTTGTGTAGCAGAACACCGCGCCCGCAATGGCAAGATATGCACCGAGGAAGATGTAGCCGAGGGGAGTCGTGAAATATGCGCGCATTTCGCGCTTATAGATGGCAAACATGATCATTTCCCTTTCTTTCCGTTTTTCGCAAGCGGCGTTCCCGTACCGTCAACGAGGCGCAGGAAGATCTCTTCGAGATTTACCTCTGCACGCTCAAAGCCGATCATGGGCCAATCCTCACGCGCACAGAGATAGAAGATGGGCTTGCGGATATCAATGCCCGGCTCGCTTTCGACCGTGTATACGAAGGCATCCCCCTCACGCGTCTCGCTCGCCACCACGTTGCGAACACCCGCGATCTTTTTCAGTGCGGCAAGAACGTTACCGCGCTGGCTCTGGCAGATGCGGACACGGAAACGGTTATTCCCTTCGACCGTGCGGGTAATATCCTCGGTGCGGGCGTCGGCAACCAACGCACCGCGGTCGATGACGAGAATGCGCTCGCAGACCGCCTGTACCTCGGAGAGGATATGCGTGCTCAGAATGACCGTATGCTTTTTCCCGAGTATACGAAGCAGATTGCGTACCTCAATGATCTGCTTCGGATCGAGACCGACCGTCGGCTCGTCAAAGATCAGAACGGGCGGATTGCCGACGAGTGCCTCGGCAATGCCGACGCGCTGGCGGTAGCCCTTCGACAGATTGCGGATCAGCCGCTTCCTTACCTCGACAAGCTTGACCGCCGTGCAGATCTCGTCAAGATGCTCCTTTTCGGGAAGCGTACAGCCCTTCAGCTCGTAAACGAAATGCAGGTACTCGTCCACCGTCATATCGGGGTAAACGGGCGGCTGCTCGGGCAGGTAACCGACCTTGCGCTTGACCGCAATGGGATCGTCGAGAATATTGACACCGTCGATCGACACGCTGCCCGCCGTTGCCGAAAGATAGCCCGTCAGTATGTTCATGGTCGTGCTTTTGCCTGCGCCGTTCGGTCCGAGGAGTCCGACGATCTCGCCCTCTTCAATGGAAAAGCTCACGTCGTCGAGCGCAATGCCCGTACCGTAACGCTTCACAAGATGCTCTGCTTTTATCATGGTATGCAACCTTTCTTCGGCGTCTTCGGCAAAAGCCGACAAAACGCGCGGAAATTATAATTTTACTTTTATATTGTAGCATCAAATTGTGTCTAAATTATGAATATCAATATATTTCTTAGTAAACGGAGGGAAAAATCCTCGTGAACGGTCCGTGAAAAAAACTTCCGCAGAACGGCGACACGGAATAAGGCGGGCGTGCCGAAGGATGCTTTCGCTTGCTTTTTATCAGTCATAACCACCGGCTAAGCCGGTGGCTTGCTCAGCCCTATAAGGGCATGTTACTGGCGGGGTTGAAAGCCCACTGAAACATTTGACACTTGCAAACTCGCCCTACTGCCACAGATGTGGCTACTATTTCGCCTCCCTTGTGCAAAGGGAGGTGGCACGGCTTGCCGTGACGGAGGGATTGTAAAAAATGCTCTCAAACAACCC
>JAZLAP010000020.1:0-5390 GCA_045613265.1 Eubacteriales bacterium
AGGATAGGAACGACCGCCTTGTCTGCGCGGATCGGCGGTATGGGCGCAGACATGGCAGAAGCCGTGTCGCTAAAATCAAAATTGATCGCGAAGGCAGAAAAATCCGTGCTTGCGCTTTCGGCACGATAAGAAATTCCGGCAGGAACGTATACTAAACAGCCGCAAAGCAATGAAAAGATACTGCCGCCTACCGAAAGCGTGGCACTTCCGGCGGTACAATAAAAGATACGGTGATCGGATGCGACCACGCGCGACGGCATGAATTGATCGAATTTTTGCGCATATCTCAGGAATGGGGACGTGCTATCAATTGTCATATACACCTCGAAAAAAGTTTATTTTATACAAATGAAGTGTTGTTTTTTATATTGATTATAACAGATTTCTGTGATATAATCAAGAGGAAAAGCAAAATAAAAGGAGAATGTATTATGATAGAACGTACCTATAAACGAAGTGCACGTATCGCCGTCTTCTGTGTCGGTCACGCCGTATACTGGGGACAGTTTGACGGGCTTCTCGCCAGCCTTCTTGCATATCATGGCGAAATGATTGAAAAAATCAAAGCAAACGACGTCGAGGTCCTTGACTTCGGCATGATCGACAGCAGTGAAAAGGCATACGACGTTGTTCCGAAGATCAAGGGTGCAAGCCCCGATATTATCTTCTGTAACATGGTGACCTACGCCACCTCGTCTGTCGTTGCGCCGATCATGCGAGAAAAGATCGCACCGATGATCCTGCTCGCGCTCCAGCCGCAGTACGCGCTGGATTACACAAAGGCATCTACCTTCCTGCAGCTCCAGAACGATAACATCTGCTCGGTTCCCGAATTTACGGGTGTTGCGATCCGCCTCGGTGCACCCGTTACCGATTGTGTGATCGGTACACTGCATGACGATCCTGCGGCAGATGCCGAGATCCGTGAATGGTGTGAAATCGCCAAGGCGCTTCATGCACTCCGCGGTGCGCGTATCGGACTGATGGGACACGTGCTGGAATCCATGTACGATATGCATGCCGATCCGACGGCGATCTCGGCGGCTTTTGGGCTTCACGTTCCGCTTCTGGAGATTGACGATCTTGTTTCGCTCCGCGCGTGTGTGACCGATGAAGAGATCGAAGCAAAGAAGATTCTCATTCTGCGAGAGTTTGATACTCCCGATCCCAAGTCGGATCCCGTGACCGAAAAGCTGACCGACGGCGACCTTTACGATGCAGCGAAGACCGCATGTGCACTCGATCGCTTTATCGAAAAGCACAATCTCAGCGGTCTTGCCTACTATTACGAGGGCGTTGAAGGTAGCGAAACGCGCAAGACCGCATCCACGCTGATCGTGGGCAATTCGATCCTTGCCGCACAAGGATTCTCGATGTGCGGAGAATACGATCTTAAGACCTGTATTGCCATGTTTATTATGGACAAGCTTGACATCGGCGGTAGCTTTGCGGAGCTTCACCCGTTTGATTTTAATGAAAATTTCATTCTCGTCGGACACGACGGGCCACATCATCTCCGTATCGCGGAAGGGAAGCCCGTGCTCCGTAGTCTGAAGAAATATCACGGAAAGCCCGGACGCGGTGCATCGGTCGAGTTCAAGATCAAGGAAGGACCGATCACTATGCTTGGTATCACGACCGATGCCGACGGTAGGTGTAAGTTCGTTATTGGCGAGGGAGAATCCAAAAAAGGCCCGATTCCGCCGACAGGAAACACCAATACGCGCGGATATTTTGCTCCCGATACCAAGACCTTTATCAAAAAATGGGTTGCCGAGGGGCCGACACATCACTTTGCGCTTGGCATCGGGCACCATGCCGAAACCCTGAAAAAGATCGCCGATGTGCTTGGCATCAAGGCGGTCATCGTGAGGTAACAAATGAAGCGTGATCTGTTTGTTTTTGCCGGGCAGTCCAATATGATGGGCGCGGCAGTCTATCCACCGAAAATTGAGATTCACATGGACAAATCTTACGAATACAAGCACAAACCGAAGCGCTTTGGCGCAGAGCGCGGCGCGTTTGTTTCTGCGGGCTATCCCGTCGGCGAATTTTCCTATAAGGATCTTTCCTGTGCCTATGCGCAGGGCAACACCGACGCAAACGGAAACAGTAAGCTTGACAACTACAAGGAGAACACCTACTTCGTTGCATCGCTTTCTTCGATGACCGACCTTGCTGCGAAAAGGGAAGTTCCCTTTGCATTCTTCTCCGAGTCTAACGCTACCTTCGGCGCAACCCTCGCACCGCTTCTCGCTATGGAATGGGAGAAGCTTGGCAACGCCTCTCTCTATGCGCATATTGCCAAGGGAAGCGTCTGCATCGCGCATTACATGACCGACGAAATGGTACGCGAATACGGTCGTCGCGTTTCGGCGTACAACCGCGAGAACGGCACGAGCCACCGTGAGACCGTCCCCGATATCGACAGAATGCCGGGGGCAGCCGACTACTTCTTTACGAAGTGCCGCGATTTTTTCGCTGATGCAGAGGCTTCGTTCCCCGACGATGATACATCCGAGCGGTGCTTCTTTTGGCTTCAGGGCGAAGGGGATGCGGGCAGTAGCGTCATTGATTACGAATTTCGGCTTGACGTTCTCTGGGATGCACTCAAAACGATCGGATTCACACGCTTTTTCTGCATCCGCATCGACTTCTTCGGTGATCCTGCCATCGACCGTGTGATGGAGGCGCAGGAGCGCTTCACCGAAAAGCATCCGGATGCTTATATGCTGACGCGCGCGGCTTCCTACTTTACCTACGCGGGGCGTGACGAAAGCGATTGGTTTATCACACCGCCTGCCGAAGAATATCGGAATTGCCGTGACAGCTTCTACGGATTTCCAAATCAGCACATTAACGAGAAGGGCTTTACGGTGATCGCAAAGCATAGCGCGCCCAACCTTCAGCGCGTGTTGCGCGAAGGAAAAGCGCCGATCCTTGAAGAGGAAAATATAAAATCGTTGAGAATAGAGGACAAATGACATGAAAAAGCATGAGATTTACGCATGGTATTTTCCAAACTGGCACGTAGATGCCCGCAACGTGGAATGGCACGGCGAGGGCTGGACGGAATGGGAGGTCGTAAAATGTGCCCGTCCGCGTTTTGCAGGACATAAGCAACCGCAGGTACCCATTTGGGGCTACGGCGACGAATCGGATCCCCGCGTTATGGAGCATAAGATCGATGCCGCCAAGAAGGCGGGGATCGATGGCTTCCTTTGGGATATGTATTGGTTTGAAGACGGTCCCTATCGCCTCGACGCGCTTGAAAAAGGTTTCTTTGGCGCAAAGAACAGCGATGATTTCAAGATCGCCCTCATGTGGTGCAACCACGACCCGATCTATGCGCACCCCGCAACGCCGCGCCACCGCCACGATCCGCTCATGGTTGGTGACATGACCTACGAGGGCTTTCTCCGCTTCTCGGATTATTGCATTGAAAGGGTATTTCCCAGGAAAAACTACATCCGCGTTGACGGAAAGCTCTATTTCGTTTTCTGGGATCTCCCGAAGTTTGTGCGTAATTTTGGCGGTACGCGCGGTGCACGTCGCGTGATCGACGATTTCCGTAATCGCGTCAGGGAAGCGGGACTCGGCGAAATGTACATTGCCACGATCTTCTATCTCTGCCCCGGTTACTTTGAGGGCGACAGAGAGACCTGTAACAGCTTTTTGCGTGAGCTTGGCATTGACGGTGCCGTCCGCTACGGTACGAACTGCGAGGATAAAAGCTTCCCCGAATATCCCTACGTCGATTTTATGAACGACGTTACCTCTGCCTTTGCAAGCGATACCGCATTTTTGGATATTCCGACCGAGATCACCGTCACGAACGGCTGGGACAGCAGCCCCCGTACTTTGCAATCGGATACCTACCGCAAGCTCGGCTTTCCGTATTGTCCCGTCACGACAGGGAAGAACCCCGACATTTTCCGTGCCGCTCTGCAAAAGGCGCGCGATTTTATGGAAAGCGATGCGTTTACGGGACATTTTCTGACGATCGCCACCTTCAACGAATGGACGGAGGGTAACCATATTGAGCCCGATGCGGAATACGGCACAGGTTATCTCGATGCCATTGCCGAAGTTTTTCTTGATTGATCAAATGTAAATCGAAGCAAACAAAACGCCGAGCAGATTTTGCTCGGCGTTTTGCTAACCATAGGTTGCATTTTCTTTCTGCTTTGAAAAAACTTTTAAAAAACATTGCAAAATTCGACATTACATGATAAAATATTACTGTTATTGTACATACATGAGGTATTGATATGCTTGACAGTCCCTTCCTTCTGATCCTTTTAGCTGCGGTTGGTTTTCTTCTGCTCTCTGTTTTTGCCGCAACGCTCGTCTGCTTTTTTAAGATCTTTTACTCGCCGAAGCGGAAATCCGAAGAATATCCTATTCCGCGTGGTGTCATTTACGACGTGCACCATGAAAGCATGATCGCCTGGATCGACGAGGCACGCACACGCCCGCATACCGCCTTTTCGGTTACTTCCTTCGACGGGCTTACCCTGCGTGGCAATTATTACGAATACAAGAAGGGCGCGCCGATCGAAATTTTGTTTCACGGCTACCGCGGTTCAGCACTTCGGGATATGTCGGGCGGTATTGCACGTTGCTTTGCGATCGGTCACAGCGCGCTCGTCGTCGATCACCGTGCAAGCGGCGAAAGCGACGGACACGTTATCACGTTCGGCATCAACGAAAGCCGCGACTGCGCTGCGTGGGTAGATCTTGTACTCCGCGAGATCGATCGGGACGCACAGATCATTCTCACAGGAATTTCGATGGGAGCGGCGACCGTCATGATCGCCTCGGCGATGGATCTGCCGCCGAACGTCGTCGGCGTGCTTGCCGACTGCGGCTATACCTCTGCACGCGCCATCATCAAGCAGGAAATGCAAAAAATGCACCTGCCCGCAGGACTTATGTATCTCTTTGCAAGGCTTGCCGCACGGTTGCTTGGACACTTTGATCCGGATGCTACCTCACCGAAGGAAGCCTTAAAGCATGCGCGTGTGCCTGTGATCTTTTTTCACGGCGATACCGACGATTACGTACCGTACGAAATGAGCGTTGAAAATTTTGACGCATGTGTCTCTGAAAAACGCCTTGTCAAGGTCGAGGGCGCAGGACACGGATTATGCTTTCCCGTGGGCAGGGAAGCCTATATTTCCGCTCTTCGTGAATTTTTTGATCCCATTACCGAGAAAAAGAAAAGCTGAATCGTATATTTCCAAAGCGGCTTTCAAAAATATTTCAAAAATATCAAAAAAATTTTGCGATAACTCTTGCAAAATGGAAAAGGATGTGCTATAATAGGCAAGTAAGTCAAATCTTACATCTTTTGCAGAGGTATCGAAGTGGTCATAACGGGGCTGACT
>JAZLAP010000021.1:0-5759 GCA_045613265.1 Eubacteriales bacterium
GATTTCAAGTGCGAGCTTTGCGGCGGTGATGTTGTCGTTCGCGTTGGCAAGTACGGAAGCTTCTATGCCTGTGCGAATTACCCGACATGTACCTTTACGAAGCAGAAGACGTTGCCGATCGGTGTCGCTTGCCCCGATTGCGGTGCGGCGATCGTAGCAAAGCACGGACGCGGAAAAACGTTGTTCTATAGCTGTGAGCGCTATCCCGAATGTAAATTTTCGTCTTGGAACCTGCCCACCGCCGAAAAATGTCCCGATTGCGGCAATATCTTGTTCTACAGAAAAGGCAAGAAATCCTATCTTCTTTGCGGAGATAAGGCTTGCGGATACAAGCAGGACGTGACCGGTGATGCCCGCTTCGAGCGTGCGACTGAGGACAAAATGTCCGAGGATACAAACGAATGAGCAACGCAGTGATTTCCGTGATCGGTGCGGGACTTGCGGGTGCTGAAGCGGCATATCAAGCAGCAGAGCAGGGTGTCGATGTTGTTCTGTACGAAATGAAGCCCGAAAAGTATACCCCTTGTCATACGAGTGCGGGATTTGCGGAGCTCGTTTGCTCCAATTCACTTCGTTCGTCTCAGTTGTCCAATGCTGTCGGACTTTTGAAAGAGGAGATGCGACAGCTCGGTTCTCTCGTGATCCGCGCAGCGGATGAAACTGCGGTTCCTGCGGGCGCTGCGCTTGCGGTTGATCGGAATCAATTTTCCGATTACATTACCAATGTGATCCGCAAGCATCCGCGCATTACCGTTGTACAGCGTGAGGTCACTGCTTTGCCCGAGGATGGAATCACCGTTGTGGCAACGGGGCCCTTGACTGCCGATCCTCTTGCCGCCGATATTTCGCGTAAGGTTGGCGGCGGAGAGCTTCATTTTTACGACGCGGCTGCACCGATCGTTGATTTTTCCACGGTGGACACCGAGATCGCATTCTTTGCCTCACGTTATGGAAAGGGCGATGGCACCGACTATTTGAACTGTCCGATGACGAAGGAAGAATACGATGCGTTTTACGAAGCACTCGTGTCTGCCGAGGTTGCACATTTACATGATGTAGATACCAAAAACGGGGAGCCGACGGTGTTCGAAGGCTGTATGCCGGTTGAAATCATGGCGAAGCGAGGACGTGACACGCTTCGTTTCGGACCCATGAAGCCGGTCGGACTTCCGCTTCCTTCTACGGGGAAGGATGCTTACGCGACGGTACAGCTTCGCCGCGAGAATCGCGAGGGAACAATGTATAATCTCGTCGGCTTCCAGACACACCTTACTTTTTCCGAGCAAAAACGTGTGTTTCGTATGATTCCCGGACTTTCTAATGCCGAATTTTTCCGGTACGGTGTTATGCATCGTAATACCTATTTGAATTCACCGGGGCTCTTGAATGCAGTATACGCGATGTGCGACAACCCCGACATGTTCTTTGCGGGGCAGATGACAGGTGTCGAAGGATACGTGGAATCTGCAGGATCGGGTTTTGTGGCCGGTGTTAATGCAGCAAGACGGGCAAAGGGAATGGAAAGGTTCGTTTTTCCCGAATTGACGATGCTGGGGGCCATGGGGTATTATGTCAGCCATGGCGGTCTTTCTAAAAATTTTCAACCCATGAATGCTAATTTCGGTATTATGCCACCCCTTCAAACGAAGATTCGCGGTGGCAAAAGGTTTCGCAACGAGGCGTATTCCGAACGCTCTCTATCAATTATTCCTGCTGTCCGCGAAGCCTTGTTCTTGTGAGAGGATAACAGTGAGGAGTCAAGATGAAAATTATTGTAGACGTTATGAGCGGAGACAATGCTCCATTGGCTCTTTTGCAGGGCGCGGCGAATGCTGCCGAGGAATTTTCCGAAGCAGAGATCACCGTGGTAGGAAATGAAGCACTGATCCGTAAAATAGCTCTTGAGCATGCAATATCCTTGGAGAGGCTTTCAATACAGAACGCAGAAAGCGTGATCGATATGGAAGACAAGCCGCTTTGCGTTGTGCGCGAGAAAAAGGACTCTTCTATGAGCATCGGTCTTGAAATGTTGAAAAACGGAAATGGAGATGCTTTCGTGAGCGCAGGTAATACCGGAGCGCTGATCGCGGGTGCAACGCTGATCGTGCGAAGGATACGCGGCGTACAGCGAGCGGGAATTGCAACGATTCTTCCGTTTCCGCATCCGGTGTTACTTCTTGATTCCGGGGCGAATCTTTTGCTTACTCCGGAAAACCAGGAGCAGTTTGCCATTATGGGCGCTACATATATGGAAAAGATATTCGGTATCGAGGATGCTCGCGTGGGACAATTGAATAACGGTACCGAGTATAACAAAGGAATGCCGCTTCAGGTTGAAAGCTTTCTTGCTCTCAGCCGTTCAGGTGTCAATTTTGTGGGGAACGTGGAATCCAAAGAGGTTCCGTTTAACGCTTGCGACGTTTTGGTCGTCGATGGTTTCCTTGGTAACATCGTATTGAAATATACGGAAGGCATGGGAAAATTCATGCTAAAAACACTGAAAAATCTTTTTTACAGCAGCAAAGCGGGAATGCTATCCGGTATGATGCTGAAAAAACAGGTTGGTGTTTTGAAAAAACAGTTTGATGCTTCGGAGTACGGCGGCGCGCCGCTTCTGGGCATTGCAAAGCCTGTGATCAAGGCGCACGGAAGCTCTGATGCCAATGCCGTAAAAAACGCCGTCAAACAGGCGATCTCCTTTGTAAAAACAGAGATCAATGCAGATATCGAACGCCGTCTTGCGGAAAAGGCGGCAAAGTCGGAATAAATTCGAGAAAGGATCACCTATGTACTTAAAATCATTGGAGCTCCACGGTTTTAAATCTTTCCCGAACCGTACCGTATTGAATTTTGAACGCGGTGCCACGGTCATCGTGGGGCCGAACGGTAGCGGTAAATCCAATATTTCCGATGCTATGCGGTGGGTTCTTGGCGAAATTTCAAGCAGGAATATTCGCGGAACAAAAATGGAGGACGTTATTTTCGGCGGTACCGATTCACGCCGCCCTATGGGATATGCAGAGGTATCCGTTACGTTTGACAATACCGATCCCGAGCATCGGCTTGATTCTCCTTATGACGAGATCACGGTTACCCGCCGTTATTATCGCGGAGGACAAAGCGATTATCAGATCAACCGTCAACCCTGTCGTTTGCGAGATATTCATAAGCTCTTTTTAAATACAGGTGTTGGCCGTGAGGGATATTCGATCATCGGTCAGGGTCGCATCGCTGAAATCTTGTCGCGCAAGAGTGAAGATCGTCGTGGTATTTTTGAAGAAGCGGCGGGCATTTCACGCTACCGTGTGGATAAAGAGCAGAGCGAGCGGAATCTCGCCAATAACGAAATCAATCTGAATCGCGTCCGCGATATCCTTTTTGAACTGGAAAGTCGTGTGGGGCCTTTGGAAAAAGAGGCAGAAAAAGCCAAAAAAGGTATAGAAATAACCGAGCAGAAAAAAGTTGTGGATGTGGCGCTCTGGCTTTTTGATACCGAAAAGCTGCGCGATGATCTGAAAAAGGCAGAGGAGCAGTATAAGCTTGCCGTAAATGAGATCGAGAATGTAAAAGAGGCACTGGAGTCTTTGGAGCATCAGCGTGAGCGTTTGCGTGAAAAAAATCAGGCAAATACGCTTCGCGCGGAAGAACTGCTTGCAAAAATGACCGATCTCACCGAAGAAATTCACCGTCTTGACGGCGAATTTACGGCATTTACGGATGCCATCAAGCACTCGGAATATATCATTAACAATGCAAAGCAGGCTTTGGACGGTTCGCTTGGCGAGGAAAATGAGCTGACCGCCATTCGTGCCGATATGAAAAAGCGCATGGAGACGCTTGAAAGCGATGCGGCAGATATTGCAGACGAGCGTCTTGAACTTCTGGCAGAGCTTCAGCAGGTGACTGCGGATGCTACGGCTACTGAGCGTGATCTCGACCGTGATATGGTAGAGCTCAATAAGCTTGAGCATGAAGCTGTCGATTACGGTGTGCGTATTGACCTTTTAATGAAAACAGAGCGTGACGAAGACGGCAAAGGCGCAGAAATCGAAAATGAGATCAAGAGCTACGAGGAAAAGGCCGTTCGCCTTCGCGACGAAGCCGATAACTGCGAACGAAGTGCGAAAGAATTCAGAGACAAGATAGCCGAAGCGGAAACAAGTGCCGAAGAAGCGCGGAAAAAGATTGATGAGTTGCGGGAAGAGCGTGAGACCGAGCAGGAAAAGCTTGGGGAATTAAAGGTTGAGAAAAACACGCTCTTGCAACGTGCCGATGCGTTGCGCCGCATGGAAGAGCAGCTTGAGGGCTATAGCGGAAGCGTTCGCCACGTTATGAAGGCGTATGAGGATAAGAAAATCCGCGATGCGGGCGTGATTTATGGGCCACTTTCACAGCTCCTCTCGATAGAAGCGAAATATGTGACCGCCATAGAAACTGCACTTGGTCCCAACATACAGCATATCGTTGTTGACAATGAAAAGACTGCAAAGGCAGCAATCTACTATCTGAAACAGAACCAGAGCGGACGCGCAACCTTTTTTCCTGTTTCCTCAATGCGTCCTTCCCCTGTCGGTGATGATATCAGCCGCGCTGCAGGACTTTCGGGGTATATTAACCGCGCGGACAAGCTGGTTTCTTCAGAAGCAACATTTACCGATCTGATCGCCTCGCTTCTCAGCCGTACCGTTGTATTCGATACGCTTGATCATGCCTCGGATGCGGCTAAAACACTGCATTTCCGTGTGAAGATCGTTACGCTTGACGGTCAGGTTATCAATGCGGGCGGCTCCTTTACAGGTGGTAGCGCTAAGCGGGATAGCGGTATTCTTTCAAGAAGTGCTGATATCGCCGCGCTGGAAAAGAGCGCCAATGAGAAGGACGAGCTATTAACGGCAGTCATGAATAATTTGCACGAGATCGATGAAGAGATCCAAAATATGCAAAATATGGCAGATGATGCCGAGCAGAATCGCGCTTTGTTGTCAACTCTTGCAGGAAGCCAGCTTTCTGCCGCAGACCGCGCAAAGGCCAATTTTGAAGCGAATGAAAGCATTATTTCGCGTCTGCGTGAGGATTTGGCATCATTTATGAGTACCAAAACGCATGCAAAAGAAGAAGCAGAGAGTTTGCGTATGCAGCTCGAAAAATGCAATGAAAAAATCGCGCGTAAGCGTGCAGAGCGCATTCGTCAATCCGATGCACGTGACCTTATGCTGAAACGCCGCGATGAGCTGAATGAAAGCCTGACGGAAGTTAACGGAAGAAGTATTGCCAATGCCAAGGATATGGAAGCGCTTCGGAACGATATGGCAAAGAACGAGCAGGAGATTTCGGAAATCCGCGGAGAAAAAACGGAGCAGAACCGTTTGGTTGGCGAAGAAACGAAAAAAATCGCCGAGGTGCAGGCACAGGCAAACGAAAACCGTAAGATTTGCGATGCCTTGCGGATCGAGCATCAAGAAGCCACTGAAAGCCGTAAGGCTGCCGTTTCTCTCGGAGAAGAGTTTGCAGAACGTGAGAACGAGCTGCATGAGGCGATTCGAGAAAAAAACGACTACAATGCGGTATGCGTGAATCGGATGAGCAAGGTGGAAAACAAGCTTGCAATGCTTCGCGAGGAAAGCGACCGTATTGGTACAAGATTGTACGACGATTACGAGATGACCTTCGAGGATGCTCTCAAAATGCAGGTTCCGGAGATTACTGCGGCTAACCGTGCCGAATATGCTGCCATCCAGTCCTCATGTCGTGCAAAGTTA
>JAZLAP010000022.1:0-13864 GCA_045613265.1 Eubacteriales bacterium
CCTGTTCCGCCGCTTCTACGGCTGCTCGATCAAAGAATACATTTTGAAGGTCAAGCTGGAGACCGGTGCGCGGCTTCTCTCGGAAACACAGATCCCGATCTGGCAGATCGCCTCGGACCTCGCCTTCTTTGACGCGCGGCACTTCTCGCGCCTGTTCGCCGCACGCTACAAAATGACACCCCGCGCCTTCCGCAAATCGGCGCTTGATAAAAAACAGCAAAAAATGTAAGGACGGTTTCACTATGACTCTTGAACTCAAAACCATCTCGGCTCTTGAAAAAATCGCCAACGCCGCCGAATGCAGCGTCGCCGCACTCACGCATATCACGCTTCTCCAAAACGAGGAGTACGGCTATCAGGTTGCCTTTCGGCAGAGCGACAGGCCGCGCGGTTCGGTCGAGCTTTCGGTCTCTGTTCTCTCGGACATCGCCGATTGCGTGACGCTTTACAACGAAAAAACCGTGCCTGTGCGCACGGTAAGCTTCTGGGATATGGAGAAAAGCGGCTACCCGCTTGACAGCGTTTCGCTCGTCCCCGACGTTCTCCTTCCTTACCCCGGCTATATTACCGCCTCGCATCTCTGGAACGCGCTCTACGTAAGCGTCCATCCGACGGAAAGCACGCCTGCAGGCGTACATACGGTCACGATCGTCTTTTCTCACGAGGGTAAGGAGTGCGGTCGCATCGCGCTTACGGTCGACGTCGTCCCCGCAGTGCTTCCCAAGGCAGAGCTTCTGTACACGCAATGGTTCCACGCCGACTGCATTGCCACCTATTACGACGTTCCCGTCTTTTCCGAAAGGCACTGGGAGCTGCTCGACAGCTTCATCGGCATGGCAGCACGAAACGGCATCAACATGATGATGACGCCCGTATTCACACCACCGCTCGATACGAAGGTCGGCACCGAGCGCCCGACGGTACAGCTCGTCGATATCCGTTACGAAAACGGAAGCTATTCCTTCGGCTTTGACAAACTTTCGCGCTATCTTGCACTCTACAAAAAGCACGGTATTACGCACGTCGAGATCCCGCCGCTCTTTTCGCAATGGGGTGCCAAATTTGCTCCCAAGATCATGGTGACGGAGGTTATGAACGGCGAAGAAAAAACCGTGAACCGCTTCGGTTGGGCAGTGGCATCGGATGACGAGCGTTATCTATCCTTCCTTGCCGCTTTCCTGCCCGCCCTCGTTTCCTACCTTACCTCGGTCTGGGACAGGGATAAGATCTACTTCCACATCTCGGACGAGCCGTCGTCCGACCACCGCGAGACCTATGGCAAACTCTTCCACCACGTCAAATCGCTGATCGGAGATCTTCCGCTGATGGATGCGATGGGAAGCTATGCCCTCTACGAGGCAGGGCTTTCCGAAACACCCGTCGTCGGCTCCAACCACATTGCCGACTTCTTCGGAAAGAATATCGAAAATCTCTGGTGCTATTACTGCTGCGGACAGAGCGAAAACGGGCTGTCCAACCGTTTCCTCGCTATGTCGCTCCCGCGTGTACGCGCCATTGCGAGTCAGCTATTCAAATATGACATTAAGGGCTTTTTGCAATGGGGCTACAACTTCTATTACAGCGCCCTCTCCACACACCCGATCGACCCGTTCACCGAGACCGATGCGGACGGTATGTTCCCCGCGGGCGATGCATACAGCGTATACCCCGGCAAGAACGGCGCTCTTGCTTCCATGCGTCTCAAGACGGTTCTGTACGCGCTTGAGGATATCCGTGCCTTCCGCCTTCTCTCGTCGCTAACGTCGAAGGACGAGGTCATGCGTCTGATCGAAAAGAACGGAAGCATCGACTTCTTCCGTTCGAACGAAAACGCAGACGATTATGAGGCTCTCCACGAAGCGGTGAACCGCCGCATCAAGGAATTGGCATGTTAAAAAGCAGAGAGAATGCAAACCAAAGTTTGCATTCTCTCTGCTTTTTTGCATCAGCCGAACAACAAGCTGCTGATGCTCGGAGGAAAATCAATACCTTTTCCATGCCTTGGGGCTGAACAGGATCAAAACGGGCAGAATCTCCAATCTGCCGAGCAGCATGGTAAAGGAGAGAAGGATCTTGGAAAAAAAGCTGTATCCCGCATAGCTCGCGTACGGCCCGACGGCTTCAAAGGCAGGGCCGATATTCGAAATACAGGCAAGCGTCGCGGAGAAGTTTGAGAAAAAGCCATGCGTAACGGTGTAGGTGCCTGCATCGGATGTGACCGTCACACTCGTGCCGTTGATCGGATCGAAGGAGAGAAGCAGCACGACGGCTACGAGAATAAAGGAATAAAGCGTAATAAAGGAGAAAACGTCGTTGATGGTTTTTTCCTCTAAGCCTTTTCCCTCAAATTTAGCCTTGGGAACGTAGCGCGGATTGATAAGCTTTCGTATATTGATGAAGCATCCCTTAACGGCTATGACGATGCGCGATACCTTGATACCGCCTGCCGTCGATCCCGCCATGGCACCGATAAACATGACGGCAACGAGTGTTGTCTGTGCAAGCATCGGCCATACACCGAAATCGGTGGTAGAGAAGCCCGCCGTCGTAATGAGCGACGCCACCTGAAACAAGGAATGGCGGAAGGCTTCCTCGGTCGTATAGGTCTGCGGGAAGGCCTCAAAGCGGTTCACGAGACTGACGAAAACAAAAAGGACAGAAAGGAAGACGAAGAGAAAATAGCTTTTAAATTCTTCGCTTTTCAGAATTTCCTTTGCTTTGCCGATCAGCAAAAGGTAATAGAGACCGAAATTACAGCCAAAGAGCAGAAGGAAGATAGCCATTACGTACTGTGAAAAGGGATGAAACAGCTCCATACTGCCGGGGATGAAGCCGAAGCCGCCGGTTCCCGCGCAACCAAAGGTTGCGAGAAGGCTGAAGAAAAACTGATCGTTCTCGTAGCCGGGGATGGGCTTGTCCAGCATCAGGATAATGACCTCAAGCACCGTCATACCGAGGTAGATGAGATACAGAATGCGCGTTGTAACCTTCATTTTCGAAACGATCTTACCCACCTGCGGTCCGGGGCTCTCGGCGCGCAAAAGGTGCATCGAAGAGCCGTCGTCGCTTTCGGGAATAAAGATCAGAACGAACACGAGAATTCCCATACCGCCGATCCAGTGTGAAAAGCTGCGCCAGAAAAGCGAGGAGTGCGAGATCGCGGTAATATCGTTAATGATGCTCGCCCCCGTCGTCGTAAAGCCCGACATGATCTCAAAGCAGGCATCGATATAATTGGGAATATCCCCGTTAATGACAAAGGGGAGCGCGCCGAACAGAGTCATCACGATCCATGCGACTGCCGTCAGAGCGAAGCCCTCCTTTTGATAAAGGGCGTTCCGTTCGGGCTTAGGAGCTTGCAGGATTCCGCCGATCAGCAAAAGCAAAACCAACGGAACGACAAAAGCAAGCGTATTCCTCGTACCCTCACGGTAATACAGGCAGACCATAAGAGGCGCCAGCATCAGGATACTTTCAAGAATCAGAATCTTGCCGAGAATTTTGGCGAGTTTTTTATAGTTCATTGGTTTGCCGCCTTATTCAAAGATATCGGTTAGGTCGTCAAAGTTTTTGTGTGTGGTGACAACGATCACGTTATCGCCAAGCTGTATCGTGGCGTTACCGTCGGGGAAGATCACCTCGTTTTGCCGAATGATGCATGCGATAAGGCAATCGGTTTTGATCTTCAAGGTCTTTAACGGTTTATAGTAGAAGCGTTCGGGCTTCTTTGCGCAGAATTCGAGCGCCTCAACCTGATTGTTGACGAGACGGTAAAGCGTCAGCACGTTACTGCCGCGTGTGTTGGCAAGCGCGCGGATGTAACTGATCATGCGATTGGCAACGACGTTTTTGGGGGAAACGTTATTCTGAATCCCAAGCTCGCCCAGCATGCCGTACAGCTCGTCGCTTTTGATCTGCGTGATGGTCTTTTTGATCCTCAGCTTGTTGGCGAACATGGCAACGACCATGTTTTCCTCGTCAATGTCTGTGAGGGCGACAAAGGCGTCCGCCGCCTCGATTCCCTCTTCCAGCAGAAGTCCGTGGTGTGTACCGTTACCATGTATGACCGTGACACGCGGAAGACTATCCGCCAAAGCCTCTGCGTTTTTCTTGTCGTTTTCGATCAGCTTGATCTTGCATTTCTTCTTTGACAGCTCGCATGCCAGATAATAGCCGATCTTTCCGCCGCCTACGATCATGATGTTTTTGAGAGGGGAACGAATAAGGTGAACCTCGGCAAGAAAATCGCGCAGTGTTTTCGCATCGGCGGTGAAGTGAATCCTGTCGCCCGCTTCAATGACGAAGGTACCCGTGGGAATGATCACGCGCTCTCCGCGCTGTACGGCGCAGATCAGAACCTTCGAGGTCAGATGCTTACCGATGGAGATCAGCGTTTCACCGATAAGCGGACATCCCTTTTCCGCAACGACCTCGACAAGAAGTACACGGCCGCCCGCAAAATGCTCGATCTGCTCGACCGAAGGCAGGTTGATCAGGTTGAAAATCTCGTTTGCCGTTTCACGTTCGGGATTGACGATAATGGAAATGCCGAGCTCGTCCTGCATATTCATGATCTGATCGCGGTAATCGGGGTTGCGGACACGTGCAATGGTGTTTTTGACACCCACCTTTTTGGCAACAAGGCAAGCGAACACGTTCAATTCGTCACTGTTGGTCATCACGACCGCAAGATCGGCGTCCTCCGCATGCGCTTCCTTTTGAATGTCCATGCAAGCGCCGTTACCGACAACACCGTAAACGTCGTATTTTTCGATCAGCTCCTCGATCACATCCTTGTTTTCATCAATGACTGTGATGGTATGTCCCTCGCCCGAAAGACTGTCAAGGATGGTTTTGCCGATCGTACCAAGTCCGATAATGATAATTTTCATGTATATGCCCCCGTATTTTTCGAGTGATCACGCGTCCCTTTTTCGGTTATTATACCACTTCCGCATGCGTAATGCAAGTGATTTTTAAAAAGCATTGTATTTTTTTGTTGAATAACGGTATGGATGCCTTTGACCTCGCCGCCTCGGATGAGGCTTTTCTCGGTGAGCCATCAAGAGCTCAAACCGATTGGGCTTGGATACAAATCCGCAAAGATGCGCCAAAGCAAAACCCCACCCGCAATGGGTTCCGTTTTGCTTTGGTGGACTTTACTTATCGTAAGTCGATACAGGAAAAGCGTTTTGCATTATTGATCTTCCTTATTGATTTGTATCGAATCCGTTGCTTCGGAAATCCTTAGGGCTGATGCCAAAGACCTTGCGGAAATTATGCAAAAAGATATTGTAGCTTGCGTACCCGCAAAGACGTGCCGCTTCGGAGCTTTTTATTTCGGGATGCGTCACAAAAAGCTCTACCGCATATTGGATTCGTTTTTCGGTAAGATACGCTGTAAAGCTTTTACCGGTGATCTTGCGGAAAAGGCGGCAGAAATATGCGGGGGACACGTTACACTTTTCGGCTACCGTATCAAGCGAGAGGTCTTTCGTACAGTTTTCCGCAATATAGCGCAGCATCGCTTCAATTCTGTCATCCTTTTGCTCTGTCCGCTCGGATAAGTCCGATTGCCTTGTGCATTGATGCAAAAGCAAAAGAAAAAACATGAGGTGAACCGAAGCCTCGGCGGTGGAAAGCGGAGTGCAAAGCTTTTGCGTCTCTGCTGTTATGAGCTTCTCCTGCTGCTTTGTTGCGTTGGCTTTTTTTGTATCTCCCGAAAGCATAAAAAGGTCAAGCTCGCTCGAAAAGGAAAGACGCAAAAGCTGTCCGTCGGTCTCGACAGAAAAGGCAAGATCCGTGGGCTTAAAAAGGAAGAAGCAATTCTGCTTCAGAATATGCCGTTCTGCGAGGCAACGGATGCTTGCCGTCCCCGAAAGAGCCAAAAACAAGTGATATCGGTTCGGTTCTTCTGTGATGAAACGGCTGTTTTTCAGAATTTCCGCACGGTGTAACCGCAGAGGCACGAGCGATGCTTGGGGTATGCAAAAGCATTCTTCGGTTTCCGTCGGTTCTTTTTCCGCCTCGTAGCGGGAAAAAATATTGCTGTACCGCCTGCTTGCGCGCAAATATGCTTTAGAATGTTTTTTGCGGTAACGGTTGAAGTTATCGAGATCCGAAAAACCCGACATGCGTGCAATTTCCGAATAGGATTTATATGGATAGCACTTGGCGTAGTATATCGCCGCTTCATAACGACGGTTCATAAGATACTGTACGGGAGAATTTTGAAAAGCGGCGCGAAAGCTACGTTCAAGAGAACGGCGGGAAAGCCTTACTACGCGAGCTATTTCTTCCACTGTGAGGCTACTGTCAAAGAAACGGGTGCAAATCAGTTCTCGCGCCGCAAAAGCTCCGCTTTCACTGTGCTTTTTCTTGGCAGAGAGCAGAGGAGATTCATCTTTCAGGTCAAGTAAAAGCGTATATAGTAACGAGGCGGCAAGTTCTTGGTGCGCTTCTTCGGGCATATCGAGTATGTGGCGTACCGTTTTTACGAAGAGATTGTTATGCAAAACAAAAACGCCGCTGTCAATTCCTTCTGTCAATTGCGAAGCAAGGACGCCGTCAAAAACAATAAAGACGGTTTCCCACGAATCGCCGACCGATGAATAAACGAGGCTTTCGTTCGGATGCGAGAATAGAAGCGTTGATGGCGGAAGCTCGGAAACGATATCGTTATGCGTGAACTGCCCCTTTCCGCTAACCGAGATCAAAATTTGATAAAAGGGACCGATACCCTCGGAGCGATCGACGTTTGCGGGCATTCGATGCCAACCGAAGTCACGAACAAAAAGCATTTTTGATGTAGCAGGCGTAACGTAATCGGTAAAAAATATCTGCGGCATACCCTTTTCCCTCTCTCGTTTTTTGTACTATAATAGCATATGTTTTTTCTTTTGTCAATAAAAATTGTCGCAAATTGCAGTATATTAGTAAAATATTTTGTCTTGACACTAAAACGGTGCTTTGTTACAATAAACTCAGAGAGCCTTACAGATTCAAATATTAAAGAGGAGATTGTGTATGAAAAGAATCGTTTTTTTATTTCTTATCGTCCTTTCCGTCTTTATTGCCTGCCCATGTTTTACAGCAGCAGAAAGCAATCTGCAAACGCTTGCAGAGACGGTACTTACCTATGAAGGAATGTCTGCACGCACAGTGAATAATGCGGGCATCCGCTCGCTTTATACGGCAGATATGACCGCTGTCGCAGAACTTGAAGCATTAGGCTACGACGTACACTTTGGCGCTTTGATGGGAATTGCCGAATATAACGGCAAATCCTACTGCAATATCGGCAACGGGGATTCTGCCGCCGAAATGCGCGTAACGGCAGAAAACGGACGCATCGTTGTCGACACGTCGAGTCGTTACGCTGCGAATTCCGCTGCCGTTATCGTTTATGCAACGAACAATGAGGCGCTTTCAGCGGAGAAGGATTATGCGACGGATCTCTACGTCAAAAAATACGCGGAGAGCGGAAGAACATATCAAAGCTTTGCTTTTACCACGGTTTACGGAGAAAGCGATGCCAATGCGGATATGTACAACATACAGCTTTGCTATCGCGGCTTCGTAGCTGTCTTTGACGACAATAACCTCGTTTACCTTTCCTACAAAAACGCATCTAGTGAGACCTTCGGGGATCAGCTTTCGCTTTGCCACCTTGCAAACTATTTCGTCAACTTCTCCGACCTCGGATATGAAAACAATGCGCTTTTGAACGCGATTCTTCGCGAAAAAACGCCCTCTCCCGTGCACGGCGAGCTATTTGCGAATGACTTTATTGTCTACGGCAATGCGGCATCCGTTGACGCAAACGGTGTTCTTCTTATGCCGACAACGACCGCCCGTACGGAATATACGGCGTTTACGGAGTATTTCACCGTAAAGATTGACGCCAAGGTGTCGGGCATTTACGCCATTTCAATGAAGATGGCGCAGAATGCGACACAGTGGGGCGATGTTCAGATCGTGAACAGCAGTGTTGATGGCTACGGTACGCTTCTTCACAGCGCATACTATTCTTTTAATAAAAATGGCGCACCTGCTACGGCAAATGAAAAAGACTATCTGCCGATGGTACACCTCTATCTGACCGAGGGCGAAAACCTGCTTTATGTGAACGCTCGTTGCGCTATCGGCATTTACAGTATGAAGTACGAGCTTACCACAGAGCTTTCGGCAGATGCCGTTCACGCTGTCACTGAAAAAACCGGAAACAGTGGCGTTGTAACCAGCTCCGACTATCATATTTACACCGAAACCGACGGCGCGTATTTCACCGTCACCGCAACGCTTCCCGAAAGCGGTATCTATCGCATCGGCGCACTTGCATCCTCGAGCGGCGCGGGCGAAAACGGCTTCACACTGAAGGAATACGCAGACGGGAACGAAATAGTACTCGGCTCATACCAAAAGAGTGGACGCTGGTACGGTCAACAGGGCAACTGCGACTATGACGATATTTCCTTCGGCGAAGCCTATCTTGAGGCGGGCACGCATATTTTCCGCGTATACGCAAACAGAGCAAACGGCAGACTTTCCTTGAACGGACTTCACTTTGATTTACAAACGGCAAGCGTTCAGCGTACCGTAACGGTGACCGACGCGGGCTATTACCGTATTTCCTTGCCGCTGCTCGGACGCGGCATCTCGCAAGCGGCTACGCTTTATGACCGTCTCGTCTCTCCCTACGGCGGCGAGGCTGACGTTCCCGTCGCTTACAAGGAGACGGCTACGGCGTGGGGTGACGGTATCCGTCAGAACGAGGCGCGCTTTGCAAGTGTTTATCTCTCGGCGGGCACGCACACGTTCTCCTTCGTATTCGATGACGGCGTGAATATTCGTGCGGGAGAGCCCGCGCTCACTCTGCTTTCGACGGTGGAAACGATCCCGACGGTAGATAGCTTTGAAGTGTTTGCCGACGGATTTGAAAGCGTAGGAAGCGGCTTTACGGAAACCGCAGGCGGAAGCCTCGTTTTGCCCGCTACCGCACGCGCCAATTTCAGTATTAACAATAACAGTGGTAACTATATCCGCTTTGCGGCAACCGTTACGCATACGGGATATTACGATATTGCTGTGAAGGCATCGCAAGCGTCGGGGCAGTACGGCGAGGTCGCGCTCATTTCCGAGACGGCAAGCGAGTATTCTACCTTGGCACACGCGGGCTTCTATTCGCTTCCGCAGAGTAGCTCGACCGAGGCATCGGGGAAAGCCTATGTAAAGATGTTTACGGTTTACATGAAAGCAGGCGAAAACAGTTTCCGCCTTTTCTCCAACTATCATCTCGGCGTCTACTCCGTACAGGGCAGGCTCTCGCAAAAAACCTCGGATGGCGACAGCATCGGTCTTGCAACGCAAGCAAACGGCTCGGGCATTCAGGCGTCCGGCACCGCTTACGGCTATTATACAACGCAAACTGTCGGCTCGTGGTTTGGCGTCAAGATGAAGGCTCCTTCGGCGGGCGATTACCGGGTCATTGCCCTTTGTGCCAACGATGCTTCGAAAAACCAATCCACCTCGGTCTCGGTCTATCTTGACCGTACCGCAGGCTCTGTGCTCCTTTCGACCTACTCGCAAGACGGACGATTCAGCGGCACACAAGGATACGTCGAGCATATTGCCGTCGATTGCGGAAGCGTTACGCTTTCCGAAAACGAAGAAATCACGCTTCGTCTTGTCAACACCGACGGCAACCGCATCTCTCTGAACAGCTTTACCCTGGTTCCCGTCACGAACGCAAGGAGCGTTACCGTGGAAGCGAACGGCGAGGACACGTATTCGGTTTCCGTCACGCTTGAAAACGCGAAGAACGGAGACGGCGTGTGGCTGTACGATGTTACGGGTGATCCGCAATATCTTGCTTATGCACGCGTTGAAAACGACGCGGTACGCTTTGGCGACATTCCGCTTTCGGCAGGCGCGCATACGCTCCGCGTCATTGCGGACGGCGATGCGACCGTGACGGCGGCATCTGCCTCAACGGCGCCTATGACGGTAGTTTTCAAGGACGGAAAAACCACCCTCTCCGCTATTTACGAAAAGGGCGCGCCACTTACGCTGCCGCAGTCGCTTCTGCGCGATTACTGCCGTGTTACGCTTTCTGATGAAAACGGTGATCCGATTGCCGTCGGAACGGCAGTTACGGCTTCTATGACGGTTTCTGTTTCTTACGAAATAATCGGATGCGAAATTTTCGGGAGCGAAATGCAGGCATACGGCAGTACCGCACTTCTTTCGGACGGTGAAACCCTCTCGATTCCGGGCGATAGTGGACGCACTTATGCCGCTTCTTCCTCGTATGCTGCGGCAAAGATCACGGTTGATATTCCGGGCGTTTACGGTATTCGTATGCGTTATTCCGCAGTCGGTAGCGGCGGCTACGATACGGTTGTTTACTTCTACAACGCAACCTATACGGGTGACAAGGTCTATCAGTCTCCGAACATGGTAACAAGCACCGCTTCTTTCGGCGCACTCACCGATGCGGAAAAAGCAAAAGCTTATCCCGAAGAATATACGCATTATATTTTCCTTAACGGTGGCGAAAACACGGTTTATATTCACTCTCGCAGTGCGGGTTCTTCTTTCGCTGTCTACTCTCTACTTGCGGAGCTTTGCGTAGATATGACAAACGGCGTTGCCGTGAAAGCAGAGACCGCGACGAATGTCACGAACGTCGAGGGAATGGGTAGCGACATTGGTCTTGAAACGACAAAGACAAAGGGACTTCTTCTCCGAAAGGGCGATAGCTTCGACATTGCCGTCACGATACCCGTTGCGGGCGTTTATGACATTTACGGCATGATCGGCTCGACGGGCACAGCGTCTGCCTTCACGCTTTACGAGAAGGAAGGCGACACGCTTCGCACTATCGCAAGCGTGAACGGCTCGTTTGCGACGGGAGACTATGTATCACACGAGCAAGCCTTTATCGGCTACTCTTACTTCACCGCAGGCACGCATACGCTTCATTTTGAAGTGAATGATTTGAAAGGAACGCGCTTTACGATGCAAAACCTTCAATTTGTACCCAATGACAACGATTATTTTTCGGTTACATTCCGTAATTATGGTGAAAGCGGTACGGAGTTTAAAACTGTGAGCTTCGCGACGGGCGAAATCGTCACCGCACCGAGCACTGCCGATGCGATTCTTTCCAAGGAGCTCGTGTGGCAGAACGAACACGGCGAGGCGGTAGATCTGACCACCGTCACCGAAAGCACCACGCTGTACGCCGTCTACACCGACCGTGAAATTTGCGAATACACGATCTGTTACGGCGAAAACCTTGCCGAAAGCATTACCGTCAACGGCTACGTAGGTCGCCCGATTTCCACCGCGTTTGCTGATCCTGCGGGATTTGAGGACAATGAGGCGTACAAAACAACGATGTACAGCGACGGACGAAGCGTTACCTATCGCTATTACCGAACTTTTTCGGGTTATACTGCGGCTCCCCTTTATCCCGAAGCGTGGCCTTATGAAGTCCCTACGCTTCTGACCGTGTTCGATGAAGCCCATACCACGCTTTATGCGTTCTACGATATCCTTTCCCATATCGTTTACAACGAGGGAGAAACCTACACAACGGCAAAAGTCTTAACGGTGTCCGATCTTCATGTCGGCGCCGCCTACGGTACGTGGAGCGATACGACGCGTCATACCTTCTATAAGGGAAGTCTCCTTTGCTTTGAGGAGGGACGCCGTCTCGCGTTCCCCTCTGCAACGGTTATGACCGTTGCCAAAGAGACTGTAGGAGTATCTCTTGAAAGCGAGGGCGCTACCCTTGTAACTGCAAGCGGAAGCCGCAGTGTAGCAATCGGAGAAAAATTAACGCTTTCTGTGGGCGATAAGCTCCTTCTTCCTTTGGGCGCAACGGTGACCTTTACAAAGCGCTCCTTCGTCAATCTTCCCGACGAAACGACGGTAGAATATGTCGGCGGAATCAAAACTTGGGACCGTGCCGCCATTATGGTTGACCGCCTGCTTCTTGAATACACGCTTGAGAACTATGAGATGATCCTTTGTCTTGCGGACATGGCATCGAATGAGTACAACACGAGCGAAAACAGAAAAAATCGCATAGATGGATACTGGCAAAGACTTGTGGCTGATTACATGACGCGACTTGACTATTACGAAGTGCCGTACTTCCTCGTCTATGCGAACCACGACGACGTTTATGACGACGAATGGTTTGATACGCTCGGTTACTCGAAGGAATATATCCTTGATCTTGGCGACAGCATTTCCTTTGTTGCGAAGAATTACAGCGATATTCCCGGTCGTCTCCTCGTTGACACGACGGGAACGATACCCAAGGAGGATCTTACGGAATTCGTTTACGGTCACGATTGGGGTTACGGCTATGACGGTCCGATGAGCGATCTTCTTTATCGCACGGCGGTCGATCTCGTGAGCGACAAGGCGATGGTCTATTACGCGAGCCATTATGCGATGGATAATGACAAAAATCTGGAAGCGCTGACCAAAATGGATAATTTCGTCTGCGGGCTCGTCGGGCATACGCATTATAACGTCACGACGTATTTCTACGGAAAACCCTTCTATAACGACGGTAATTTCTCGTGGAACGCCGATGAGTGGGGGCTTGTTGCATGGGACTCCGCTTATGACGAAACTCCGAGCAACAACGGCTCCTTCGGCTTTATGTACCTCGATATCCGTACCGAAGCAAACGAAATGACGATCGAGGTTTACATGGTCTTTCCCGAGGTGGATTACGGCTCTGCAACGGGAACGGGCGGCATCTATTCTACACCGCACACCTTCCCCGCGTTTTATCAGGATCGCATTTCTTTGCGCGGAGAGGAATGGCATCGTGCTTACAGCATGGTTTATGTGGGAGACGTGCTTATTAACGACGAGGAATAAGGAGACGCCTTTATGAAATACAAGCTTTACGGCGACGCTGTTCACGACGATACGGATGCGTTGCAAGAAATGCTTTCTTCGGGCGGAGAGGTTACACTCTCCGCACCGCCCGTCGCTTATACCGTCTCAAGAACCCTGTACATTCCTTCGGACACGCATCTTTCGTTGCCGCGTAACGCCGTCATCCGTCTTGCCGACGGCGCAAACTGCTTGATGATCGAAAACATGAACAAGGTAGACGGTGACCGTAATATAAGGATTACCGGGGGGATCTGGGATTTCAACAACATGGGACAGCGGCAGAACCCGTATCACGATATGAGCTTCCACAAGGCGGTGAATGATGCGGGTGCGACTCTGCCATACTTCGCTTGGGATAAGCCTTATTTTTGGGACTATCCGTATCTGGGTGTCGGAATGCGCTTTTCGCATATAGACGGGCTCTGTCTCTCGGATATGACGCTGAAGGATCCCGTCACCTTTGCGGTACACATGGCGTATGTTGTCAATTTTGAGGTTCGGAATATTCTGTTCGATTTTAATTTCGGCAATCCTCCCGTCGCCATCAATATGGACGGTATTCACATGGAGGGTGGCTGCTACCACGGGCTTATTGAGAACCTTTCCGGCGATACGAACGACGATATGGTGGCTTTCAACATTGACGAGCTTTGCCCCGGCGACAGCGGCGATATCGTCGTTAAAAACATTCGTTGCGATCGTTGCTTACAGGCGGTGCGCTTTCTCTCGCTCGGACACATTCTCGACGGCGTTACCATTGAAAACGTCGAAGGGCGTTTTTATGGCTATTGTGTCGGCTTCACGAAGGCATATCACGTCGGAAATAAGGATTATATCGGTCGATTCCGCAACGTTACGCTTCGCGATCTCCGCATTTCAAAATCCAACTCATACGCAAATTGCGTCCGTACGCCCGATTTTGTGCCGTGGCAGGACG